>JAUQXD010000558.1 GCA_030834835.1 Thermoflexales bacterium
ATTAAGGGTGAAAGATCGCACCGCGGAATTGACGTTTGCGAATGAAGAACTCAGCAGTGAGATCGCCGTGCGCAAACGTATTGCCGGGCAGCTGCGCGAATCGGAGGGGCTGTACCATACCCTGGTGATGGCGTCGCCGGATGCGATCACCGTGACCGACCGCGATGGACGAATAACTTTCGCATCGGCCAGGGTCCAGCAGGTCTTCGGCTATGATTACGCGGAAGAGATGCTCGGTCGCCCGGTGTTGGGCGGCGTAATCCCGGCGGACCGGCCACGCGCCCGGGAAAAACTGCAGCGTTTGCTCGACGGTTCGCAATTGATGGACAGCGATCAATTCATGCTGCGCCGCAGAGACGGCCGCCATTTCGTCGGCGAAGTGGACTCGGCCAGCCTGCACGACGATACCGGTCGTGCTTACGGCATCGTGTCCATCACGCGCGACATCACGCGGCGGGTGGAAATGCAGGACGCACTGGCGCGCAGTGAAGCCCGTTTCCGATCGCTGATTGAAAATGCGCCGGCGGGCATCACGTTGGCGCGCCACGGCGTCACGCTCTATGCCAACGCCGCTTACCTGCGATTGTTTGGCTACGATCAAGAGTCCGAGCTGGTGGGCACTTCGCTGCTCGATCAAATTGCGCCGGATCAACGCGCCGTCGTGCTGGACAATGTGCGCAAGCGCGACAGCGGCGGGGCCGCGCCGGGCGTCTATGAGACGGTGGGGCTGAAGCGCGACGGCAGTCAGTTCCCGTTTCTGGTCAATGTCTCGCGGCTGGATCTGCCGGACGGTCCGGCGAATATCGCTTTCTTCACCGACATTACTGAGCGCAAGCAGACTGAAGAAGCGCTGCGTCGCGCCCGCGACGAATTGGAAGTCCGGGTACAGGAGCGCACGGCCGAATTGTCCCGGATGAACGAAGCGCTGCGCAAGAACGAAGAAAAATACCGGGTCATTGTCGAGAACTCGCTCGACGGTATTTCGCTGGTCGATGAGGCGGGCGTCATCCTGGAATGGAACGCGGGGCAGGAACGCATCACGCACATCCCGCGCGCGGAAGCGGTCGGGCAGTTCATCTGGGATGTGCAGCTGCGCCTGTCGCCGCATGCGCCGCCTTCGCCTGAGCGCTACGATCAGGTGCGGACCACGGCCAGGCGCTTGCTGGCTGAAGGACAGCTCCCCGGCCAGACCCAACAGGAACAAGTCATTGTCTGGCCAGATGGCGAGCAACGCATCATCCAGCCGCTGCCATCGCCCATCACGACCGAGCGCGGCCACATGATCGTGAGCATCACGCGCGATGTCACCGCGCACAAAGAGGCCGAGGAAGCGCTGCGCCAGAGCGAAGTGCGTTTCCGCACGGCGGCCAACTTCACCTATGACTGGGAATACTGGCTGGCGCCAGAGGGCAATCTGGTGTACATCTCGCCCTCCTGTGAGCGCATCACCGGCTATCCGCCCGCTGAATTCCTGCGCGATCCAACCCTGCTCGATCGCATCATTCATCCCGATGATGCGGCGCTGATGGTTGCGCACACGCATGCCGCGTCCGAACGGGGCGATCTGGTGCCGATCGATTTTCGCATCCGGCGAAGTGACGGCGCCATTCGTTGGATCGGCCATGTGTGCCGCCCGGTCTACGATGAAAACGGCCAGGACCTGGGGCGGCGTGTCAGCAATCGGGACATTACCGGGCGCAAACAGGCAGAAAACGCCCTGCGCGAGCAGGAGAAGCTGTATCGCAACGTGTTTGAATCCGTGGCCGATGGCCTGGCGATCTGCGATCTGACCGGTTTGATTGTTGAAGCCAATCCCGCTTTCTGCCAGATGCATGGTTATGCGTGTGGCGAGGTTATCGGGCGGCGGCTGACTTCGTTCATTCACCCTACGCACCGGCATGTCTTTGCAGGCAGCGTCAGCGCCGTCAAAGCGGGTGAGACGCTGGAAGCGCAGGCGGTCCATCTGCGCCAGGACGATAAACCGTTCCACGTTGAAGTGCGCAGTGTGGGGTTGCCCTACTATGGACGGCTGCACCTGCTGAATGTCGTGCGCGATGTGAGCGTGCAAGTCGAAGCGTACATGCGGCTGGAACAACGTGTGCAGGAACGCACGCATGAATTGAGCATGCTGCTGGAATTCTCGCACAGCATGACGCGCACGCTGGAGATGAAGCCGCTGCTGCGCCTGATCCTCAATCAGTTGCGATCGGTGGTTGACTATACCGGCGCGACGATCCTGTCGATCGTTGGCAGTGAGATGGTCATGACCGCGCACCAGGGGCCTATCCCCGAATCGGAATCGCGCAGCCTGCACGTGCCCGTCGATTCGCCGTTGGGCCGCGCGGTGCTCGATCGGCTGCGGCCGGTGATCATCGCCGATGTGCACGGCGACAGCGCCCTGGCGCGGGCCTTTCAGACGACCGTCGGCGATCGATTGAACACCACGCTTCACTACATCCGATCGTGGCTGGGCATCCCGCTGATCATTACCGATCGCACCGTCGGGGTGCTGGCCGTGTCGCATCAGCAGCCCAATTACTTTACCCAGCGGCATGCTGATCTGGCGCTGGCGTATGCCAATCAGGCGGTCATGGCGATGGAGAATGCGCGCCTGTACGAGCAGGCGCAAGATCTGGCGGCCATGCAAGAACGTCAGCGTCTGGCGCGCGATCTCCACGACTCTGTCTCGCAGACCCTGTTCTCAGCCAGTTTGACGGCAGAAGTGTTGCCGCGCCTGTGGGAGCGCCAGCCTGACGAGGGCCGCCAGTGCCTGAGCGAGTTGAGCCGCCTGACGCGCGGCGCGCTGGCCGAGATGCGGACGCTGCTGGTTGAGCTGCGGCCCAACGTGCTGGTTGAGACCAAACTGGGCGATCTGCTGCGGCAACTGGCCGAAGCGATCACCAGCCGCACCCGCGTGCCGGTGCAGGTCATTATCGAGGGACATGCCGCACTGCCGCCCGATGTGCAGGTGACGTTGTATCGCATCGCCCAGGAAGCGCTGAACAATGTGGCCAAACACGCCGCCGCCAATCAGGCCGTGATTCGCCTGCAGTATTTTTCGCCCGGTCCGGCCCAACCGTCCAGCGGCACGGTTGACAATGCGCCTCCGGTTAGTGTAGAACTAAGTGTAAGTGATGATGGCCGCGGCTTCCAGCAGGTGGGTATATCCGCCGATCATCTGGGGCTGAGCATCATGCGCGAACGCGCCGAAGCGATTGACGCCGCGTTGATGATTGAAAGTGAAATCGGTTGCGGTACGCACCTTGTCGTCATCTGGCCGCAGCCAGGGAGACCTGATTAATTCATGACTGACACCCCGCCTATTCGCGTGCTCATTGCGGATGATCATGCGGTTGTGCGCAATGGCCTGCGCTTTTTTCTGCTGGCGTATGACAACCTGGAGCCGATCGGCGAAGCGTCAAGCGGCGAGGAGTGTGTGACATTATGCGGGCAGTTGCAGCCTGACATCGTGTTGATGGATTTGATGATGCCAGGCATCGGCGGCGTGGCCGCCACCCGCGAGATTCGCCAGCGCTATCCAGGAACGCAGGTGATTGCGCTGACGAGTTTTGTGGACGATCGGACCGTACAGGCCGCTTTGAAGGCGGGCGCCATCAGTTATCTGCTGAAGAATGTCTCGGCCGAAGAGTTGATCGAAGCCATCCAATCCGCTCAGGCCGGGCGGTCCACGCTGGCGCCGGAAGCGACCCAGGCACTGGTGCAGGCCATGACCGATGCGCCGTCGCCGGGCTATGATTTGACCGCCCGCGAGAAGGAAGTGCTGGCGTTGATGATCGAGGGTTTGAGCAATCATGAGATTGCCACCCGTCTGGTGATCGGCCTTTCGACCGTCAAGTTCCACGTCAGTAGCATCCTGTCCAAGCTAAACGCGGCCAGCCGCGCCGAAGCCGTGGCGGTGGCTTTACAACGCCATCTGTTGTCCTGAGTCGCCCGCCTCAATTTCAGACGTTGGTCGATGATTGCCTGGCCGTTTGACCGGGTAAAGAACTGGCCGATAGTTGGGGTGTTAATCTCCCTGTAAGCATGGCGCTTGCGGGGAGATTTCGTTTTACCCTATCGGGGGTGACAAATGTAATAATCTTCTGACCTGAATTGTGCGTCAACTGTGCTGATTTATGCCATCACCATCCGTTCCTGAAGGCCAAGTGAATCCAACCAAAGCCATGTCCGGGCCTATCCGCATTCTCATTGTGGACGATCTGGCGGTGGTGCGCAGCGGCCTGAAGATGTGTATCCGGGCTTTTGATGATCTGGAATGGGTCGGTGAAGCAGTCGACGGCGATGAAGCCGTTCGACTCTGCCGGCAGATCCAGCCGGATGTGGTCTTGATAGACCTGGAGATGCCGGGGTTATGCAGTGTGGCAACCACCCGCCTGATTCGCTATCAATTCCCGCAGACGCAAGTGGTGGCGTTGTCCAGTTTCCAGGGTGAGAGCATGTTGCAGAATATGCTGGACAATGGCGCGATCGGCTGTCTGTTGAAAAACATTTCGTCCGATGATCTGGCCGAAGCCATCCGGGCGGCGCACCGCAGCGCCCGGCCTGAACGTGAAGCGATCGAGCCGACCTTTTCACCCCGGCCCAACGTGCCCTGCCGGGGTCTGACGTGCCCCTGGGGTTGGAACTGCCGGCCAACAAATGACTAGGCCTGCCTCAGTCCCGGCAATAGTTTTTGCCGTGCGTTCTTCGTGGATTTTTCGTTTGTGCCCGGTTACCTCGTCGCGCCCAACTTAGCCAGTTGGGCGATAATTTCTCGATGCCAGATTGTCGTCGTAATGCAGAATCGGCCGTGTCCTCACGCGGCCAATTACGACTCATCTGTGTGGCGTGAATTTCAGCGCCGCTATTACTTGCCCTGGGAGGTCACATGACTCACTGCCGAAAATCATTTACCCTGATCGTTGCCGCCTTCAGGCTGTTCAGTGCGCTGGGGGCGGTTTTTGCCGCCTCGGGCGATCTGGATTTGACCTTCAACCTGGTGAAGTGACTCAAATTTGACCTTTACTTTAGCCGCAAACGATGCTACGCTATTCACAGTGCAACCCGCGATCGACCCGGCGACCGGCGCGTTGCAAACCTTCGTCATTACGATCAATCTCTATCAACTGTTGCTGCCGGTTGTCCAGCGCAATTAGTATGTCAATTCAACTGGCTCCCGCCTGATCATGCGTGGATCGTTGTCTGGCCCGAACGCGGCCAACAACGATCCACGTTGTTGTTAGCTGCCCCGACCATTTTTTCCGAGGAGGAAGTTCATGACCAAATCACGTTTTACCCTGCTGTCGATCGGGCTTGTTGTGGCGTTACTGATGAGTGCACTGAGTGCGGCCTTTGCCGCTTCGGGCGATCTGGATACGACCTTCAACACGACCGGCTATCGCGTCACGTTCACGACGGGCGCGCAGGAATTCATGGCGGTAACCCAACAGACCGATGGGCTATTGGTGGCCGTCGGCTACGACACCGGCGCGGGCCAGGACTTCGCGGTGGTGCGTTACACTGCGGCGGGTGTGCCCGATGCGGGCTTTGGCTCGGGCGGCAAGGTGACCACCTCGTTTGGCGTGGGGGCCGATGTCGCCAACGCGGTCGCGATTCAATCGGATGGCAAGATCGTGGTCGCGGGTACAGCGACGTATGGCGCAAACACCGTCTTTGCTGTGGCGCGCTACCTCAGCCCGACGGGCACGCTCGATCCGGCGTTCGGCGCGGGCGGCGTCGTCACCACCTCGATCGCGGGGCTGGATGCGGCTAACGCGGTGGCAATTCAGAGTGACGGCAAGATCGTGGTGGCGGGTGAAGCCAACGCGCAGTTCGCTGTGGCGCGTTACACCACGGGCGGCGTGTTGGATACCACCTTCAGCGGCGATGGGCTGGTGACCACCACCATCGTCGGCGCGAACAACGTCGCGCACGCGGTGCTGATTCAACCGGCCGATCAGAAGATCATCGCGGTGGGTCAGGCCGATCAAGGTTCCAGCGATGAATTCGCGTTGGCGCGCTATACCACGCTAGGGGCGCTCGATACTACCTTCAATGGCACGGGCACGGTCTTCACCGATCTATTGGGGACGGCGACCAACGACATCGGGTTGGCGGCGGCACTCCAATCGGATGGCAAGATCGTGGTGGCGGGATCGATCAACACCGGTGTGTTCGATTACGCCGTGGCGCGCTATACGACCACCGGCTCGCTCGACACCAGCTTTAGCGGCGACGGTGTGGTGACCACCGATTTTGCGGCGGGGGCCGATGAGCCGTTTGATGTGGCGGTGCAGACGACGGGCAAGATCGTGGTGGCGGGCACGACCGATCAAGGCGCGACGCGCAAGACCGACTTCGGTCTGGTGCGTTACACGACGGCGGGCGCGCTCGACACGACGTTTGGCACGAGCGGCCTGGTGGCGACCAACTTGCCCACGAATGCCGACGATCTGGGTTGGGGTATGACGCTCCAATCGGACAACAAGATCGTGGTAGCGGGTTCCAGCGACAACGGCGGCGCGAGCGGCGTGGACTTTGCGATTCTGCGCTATGAATCGCCGAACGCCGTGCCAATCGTGACGAATGTGCCGAAGAGCGGCCTGGAAGATCAGACGGTGACGTTTGCGGCCAGCGACTTCACCGCGCACTTCAGCGATGCGGATGGCGACTCGTTGGCGAAGATTCAGATCACGTCGTTGTCGGCGAATGGCACATTGAAATTGAGCGGAGTCGATGTGACGCTCAATCAAGAGATCAGTGCGGCCAATCTGGGCAATTTGACTTTTGTGCCAGCGGCCAACTTCAACGGCAGTACATCCTTTGGTTGGAACGGCTCGGATGGCGTGAACTATGCGGCGACCGGCGCGAACATCAATCTGACGCTCACCGCCGTCAACGATGCACCGTCGTTTACTAAAGGATCAGATCAAACAGTGAACGAAGATGCTGGCGCGCAATCGGTGGCGGGCTGGGCGACCAGCCTCAGCGCGGGTCCGGCCGATGAAGTGGGCCAGACGCTGGCGTTTACGGTGACCAATAATAACACCGCGCTCTTTAGCGCGCAGCCGGCCGTCAGCGCGGCGGGCGCGTTGACGTTTACGCCGGCACCCAATGCCAATGGCAGCGCCACCGTCAGCGTCACGATCTATGACAACGGCGGCACAGCCAATGGCGGCGTGAATACCTCTGCGCCGCAGACTTTCACAATCAGCGTAACGGCTGTTAATGATGCGCCGTCGTTTATCAAAGGCGCAGATCAAAGCGTGTTTGAAGACGGAGGGTTGACGACGGTGGCCGGTTGGGCCACGGCGATCAGCGCCGGACCAGCCGATGAATCCGACCAGACGTTGACCTTCAGTCTATCCAACAACAATGCGGCGTTGTTCAGCGCGCCGCCCGCCGTCAACTCGGCTGGAACGCTGACCTTTACGCCCGCGCCCAATGCCTCTGGCAGCGCCACCATCACGATCACGCTGCAAGACAATGGCGGCACCGCCAACGGCGGCAGCAACACTTCGGCGGCGCAGACCTTTGTCGTCACTGTGACGGGCATCAACGATGCGCCGTCGTTTACGGTCGGCGCGGATGCTGCCGTCAACGAAGATGCGGGTGCACAGACTCTGACCAACTGGGCGACCAATATTTCACCTGGCCCGCTCGAATCGACCCAGGTGGTAACCTTTAGTGTCATCAATAACAATAACGGTCTGTTTGCGGTGCAGCCGGCGGTCAGTCCGACGGGTACGCTAACGTTCCAGCCGGCGGCCAATGCCTTTGGCGTCGCCAACGTGATCGTGTTCCTGCGGGACAGCGGCGGCACGGCCAATGGCGGCGTGGATTCGTCGGCGCCGGCCTCCTTCGCGATCACGGTGACCTCCGTCAACGATGCGCCGACCTTCGTGAAAGGCAGTGACATCACCGTGCTGGAAGACAGCGGCGCGTCCACTACTGCGGGTTGGGCCACCGCCATGTCGCCCGGCCCGGCGAACGAGGCTGCTCAGACGCTGACGTTTGCGGCGACCGCCGGCAACCCGGCGCTGTTCAGCGTTGCGCCGGCCATCAATGCCACCACCGGCCAACTCACCTTCACGCCTGCGGCCAATGCCTTTGGCTCGACGACAGTGACGGTGACGTTGCACGACAACGGCGGCACGGCCAACGGCGGTGTCGATACGTCGGCTCCGCAGACATTCACGATCGCGCTCACGCCCGTCAACGATGTGCCGTCGTTCGTAAAGGGCGTCGATCAAATCGTGTTGGAAGATGCGGGCGCGCAGTCGATCGTGGGCTGGGCGACGGCGGTAAGCGCCGGGCCGGCGAATGAAGCCAGCCAGGTGTTGACCTTTTCGCTGATCACCGATAACGCCGGCTTGTTTGCCAGCGCGCCCGCCGTCAGCCCGATTGGTACTCTATCGTTCACGTCCGCGCCGAATGTGTACGGCAGCGCGACGGTGACGGTGACGCTGCACGATAGCGGCGGCACGGCCAACGGCGGCGTCGATACGACCGCGCCGCAGTCGTTCCAGATCACCATCGTGCCCGTCAACGATGCGCCGTCGTTTGTGGCGGGCGCGAATCAAACCGTCAATGAAGATGCCGCAGCGCAGCTCGTGTTTGGTTGGGCCACCGCGATCTCATCAGGCCCGAACGAACCCGGCCAGGTGATGACGTTTACGGTGACTGCCGGCAATCCGCTGCTCTTTAGCGCGCAGCCCGGTCTCACCGCCAGCGGCGATCTGTCGTTTACTCCGGCGGCCAATGCCTTCGGCAGCACGATCGTGACCGTGACGTTGAAGGATAATGGCGGCACAGCCAACGGCGGCAGTGACACGTCGGCCCCGCAGACGTTCCTCATCACGATCGATCCCGTCAACGATGCACCGTCATTTACGCCGGGCGGCAATCAGACCGTGAATGAAGATGCCGGCGCACAGACCGTGACCGCGTGGGCTACGGCGATTTCGGCCGGGCCGGCCAATGAGAGCGGCCAGATTCTCACATTCACGCTGACCACCGATAACGCTGCGCTGTTCAGCGCGCTGCCGGCAGTGAATGCGACGACGGGTAATCTGACGTTCACGCCGGCCGCCAATCAATTTGGCGTGGCCACGATCACGGCGACCCTTCAGGACAGCGGCGGAACCGATCGGGGCGGGGTGGACACCAGCATGGCGCAGGTCTTCATCATCACCGTGAATTCGGTCAACGATGTGCCATCGTTTGGCAAAGGCCCGAACCTCAACGTCATCACGTCCACGCTGCAGACGTTTAACGGCTGGGCGACCACCATCAGGCCCGGCCCGGCCAATGAAAACGGGCAGGCGCTGAATTTCATCTTGACCACCAACAATCCCGCGCTGTTTGAAATTGCGCCAGCCATCTCGCCGTTGGGCACGCTGACGTTTAAGCCCACGCCCAACTTCAACGGCAGCACGCTGGTAACGGTCGTGCTGCACGACGATGGCGGCACGGCCAACGGCGGTGTCGATACGTCTGCGCCGCAGACCTTCACCATCGATGTGACGGCTTCAGCGGATGCGCCGGTGAACATCGTGCCGGGGGCGCAGGAGACCAATCTGGATACGGCGCTGTTCTTCGCTACGTCTACCGGCAACCATCTGGCGGTGTATGATGACGACGCGATCCAGTTCAACGAGCAGATGAGCATCACGTTGAGTGTGGGCAATGGCACGTTGACGCTGGCCTCCACCACCGGCCTGACGCTGACGACGGGCAGCAGCGGGCCGATCGTGCAGTTCACCGGCTCGATCACGGATGTGAATGCGAACATGGATAATCTGCGCTTCGATCCGACGCCGGGCTTCTTTGGCCTGACTACCCTGATCATGACGACACAGGATATGGGTCATCCGGGCGAAACGGCGTCGTTTGTGGACAGCGATCCAGTGACCATCCGGGTGAATGCTCCGCCGGTGGCGGTGGATGATGCGTACAACGGCCCACAGGGTGCGCCGTTGATTGTGCCGGTGGCAACGGGCGTGCTGGCCAACGATGTGGCGCGCAACTCCCGCCCGATTACGGCCACACTGCTGAGCGGCCCGGCCTCTGGCACGCTGGTACTCAACGCCGACGGATCGTTTGTGTACATTCCGCTGCCTATGTTTAGCGGCCTGGCTGTGTTCACGTATCAGGCCAACGATCGCGGCCTGGTGTCGAATGCGGCGACGGTGACGATTTCGGTGGCGTTCATCAATCAAGCGCCCACGTTCAACCTGGGCTTAAGCTCAACGGTGAATGAAGATTCGGGCGCACAGACGGTGCCGGGCTTTATGACCAATGTCTCACCTGGCCCGATCAACGAAACGGGTCAGACGTTGTCCATGACAGTGTCAGTCGCGACACCGGCGCTGTTTGCCGCGCAACCCGCGTTGGATATGGGCACGGGCACGCTGACGTACACACCCGCCCTCGACGCCTTTGGCGCCACGGTGGTGACGGTGACGCTGCAAGACAATGGTGGCACGGCCAATGGCGGTGTGGACACGACCGTAAAGACGTTCGGCATCACGCTCAATCCCGTCAACGATGTGCCGGCGTTTACCAGAGGCGTCAATCAAATCGTGCGCATCAGTTCCGGCCCGCACGTGGTAACTGCCTGGGCCAGCGGCATCAGCGCGGGTCCGGCCAATGAGGTCGCGCAGACGTTGACGTTTAGCGTGACGACGACGAACAATGCGCTGTTCGCCATCCTGCCGTCGATCGATCCAGGTTCGGGCGATCTATCGTTCACGCCCGCGCCCGGCACGTCTGGCAGCGCAACGGTTACCGTGACGCTGCGGGACAACGGCGGCACGGCCAACGGCGGCGTCGATACGTCCGCGCCGCAGACCTTTGTCATCACGGTGCAGCCGCACCGGTTGTTCTTGCCGGTGGTGCGCCGCACGTGAGTGCGCTGCGACTAACACGGCCGCTGGCCGGCGGCTGATCTGCTTCACTTGCCGGCAAATTGACCGCGAACTCACGCAACTGACCGCCAGGGCTGGTGTGCCTGGCGGAGACTGGCGAGAGTTCGCGGTTAACTGTGACTTGCGACGCATTGACCCCTGCGTCGCGCGCGTTTACAATGGACAGGATAACGCGCATAACTGCGCGCGATTACGCGCGCAGTTATGCGCATAAACAAGGCTGGCGCATGCAGGATTCTACTTCATCTCCCGATTGGACATCACGGCTCAATCGCTACGTGTACAGGCTGATCGCGGCCTGGACGATTGTGGTGCTGTTGTCGTTTGCCTGGAATGCCGCCCAGCACGTGACGCCCGTCGTCGGCTTACCCAGTGGTTTGCCGCTCCTGGCCGAGATCTTCGGTCACGGCAGCATCTGGATCATCGGCGTACTTGTTCTACGCCTGGGCAGTCAGCAATTCCGGCGGCAGCTGGCCGAGCGCGCCAGGATTGAAGAGGCGCTGCGCGACAGCGAAGAAAAATACCGCATTCTGGTCGAGCAAAGCCCCGCCTCGATCGTGATCACGGATTTGAAGGGCGCCATCGAATACGTCAATCCTAAGTTTACGCAGGTTACCGGCTATATGCCAGCCGAAGCGATCGGCCAGAACCCGCGCATTCTCAAGTCGGGCGAGATGTCGCCGGAGCAGTACAAACACTTGTGGGATACCGTGTTGAGCGGGCGCGAATGGCGCGGTGAATTGCACAACCGGCGCAAGAATGGCGAACTCTACTGGGAGGCGGCATCAATCTCGGCGATTCGCGACTCGCGCGGCCAGATTGTGCGGCTACTGGCCGTGAAAGAAGACATCACCGATCGCAAAATCGTCGAAGCGGCCGAACGCGAACAGCGCAACCTGGCCGAGGCCCTGCAGAACACCGCCGCCGATCTCAACAGCACGCTCGAATTCGACGCCGTGCTCAATCGGATCTTGATGAACGTAGGTCTGGTCGTGCCGCATGACGAAGCCAACATCATGCTCATCAGCGGCGATGATGCCTACGTATGCCAGAGCCAGGGCATATCGCCCAGCCCGGTGTTGTCGGTGCACCTCCCCGTCTCGGAAACACCGCACCTGCGCCAGATGATCGAGACGGGCGCACCACTGATCATTTCCGATGTCGCCGCGCAGGCCAGCTGGCACGATCGCGCCGAATCCCGCTGGGTGCGATCGTACCTCAGCGTTCCTATCCGGGCGAAAGGCGAAACGGTGGGTTTTATCAATCTAGACAGCGCCACCGTCAATTTCTTCACCGAGGCCCACGCCGCCCGATTGGCGATCTTCGCCGATCAGGCCGGAATGGCCGTGCACAATGCACGGCTGTATCAGCAGGCTCAGACTGAACTGGCCGAGCGCCGTCGCATCGAAGGCGAATTGCAGCGGGCCAAAGAAGCGGCGGAAGCGGCCAGCCACGCCAAAGGCGCCTTCCTCGCCAACATGAGCCATGAACTGCGCACACCCCTCAACGCGATTCTGGGCTTTACGCAGTTGCTGGCGCGGGACGCCAACCTGACCTCCGATCAACTCGACAGCCTGGCGACCATCCAGCGCAG
>JAUQXD010000559.1 GCA_030834835.1 Thermoflexales bacterium
CACGTGCGAGCCGCAGGCTGTAGCGAGTGGCGACCAATACCAACATCAGCGGTGCGTCAGCGGCCCCATGCGCGATTTTATGATCGCCATGAGTGCGGATTTTCAAGTGTCGTCGCAGACCGTGGACGGCATCCAGATCAATTCATATTATCTGGCGAAGAATGCGGCAGCGGGCAAGCGCGGCCTCAGCGTGACGGTAAATTCCGTGAAGTCGTACGAGCGACGCATTGGCCCGTACCCGTTCACCGAACTCGATCTGGTGGAGACGCCGACGACGGCGGGCGGCATCGAGTACCCGGGCCTGATTGTGGTGGCGAAAGACCTGTATGAAGACAACCCCACGTTTCAGGAAGGCGCCACGGCGCACGAGGCCGCGCATCAATGGTGGTACAGCCTCGTCGGCAACGATCAGGTGGATGAGCCGTGGCTGGATGAAGCGCTGACGCAATTCACGACCGGGCTGTATTATCAGGATGTTTACGGCGAGTCGGGCTATGAAGGCTACGTCAAAGCGGGGCTGCAGGCGCGTTACGATCGGGTGAAGGGCACGGAAGAAGACAGGCGCAGCGATCTGCCGGTGGCGGCCTATTCCGGCCGCGAGTACGGCGCGATCGTGTACGGCAAAGCAGCCCTGTTCTTCGACGCCGTGCGCCAGCAGGTGGGCGATGACAAATCGAATGCATGGTTGCAGACCTATTTCAACGCGCATCGCTATGGCATCGCGCACGAGGCGGATTTGCTCAAGGCGATCGAGACGCAGCTTGATGCGAAGACGGTGGACGAGTTAATGCAGCAGTGGATTCGATCGCCGGAGTGAGGCATGACGAGTAACGATTGACGAGTGATGGATGAAACGACGAATCAGTGATGAAGCGAGTCAGCGATGACGACGATCTACTTTCTGCGACATGCCGAGAAACTATGGGGCAGCCACTTTGATGCTGCGCTGCGACACCAGAACGAGCCGCTCAGCCCGATCGGCTTGCAGACCGCCGAGCGATTGGTGTCTTACTTCGCCGACAAACCGATCGCGTCGATCGGCCCGATCGCGGCGATCTATGTCAGCCAGTATCAACGCACGCGTCAGACCATCGAGCCAACGGCGCGGCGCTTGCAGCTTGAACCGGTGATCGATCCGCGCTTGAATGAAGTGGATAACGGCCTGTTCGATGGCATGACGGATGAAGCCATTCAGCAAGCGTATCCCGACGCTTGGACAGCCTTCATCGAGCGGAAGAGCGACTTTCGCTTTCCCAAAGGCGAGACCGGCGAAGAAGTCCGGCAGCGCATCAGTGCGTTTCTCGACGAGAAGCGGCAACAGCATGCGAATGAAACGATCATCGCGGTCGCACATGACGGCTTGATCCGCCTGCTGATGTGCACCATTCTGCGCCTGCCGGTGCATCAACGCTGGGACTTCCGCATCGACTTTGGCGGCATCGTGGAGATAGCATATCAGCCGAAGTACGATTCGTGGAAGTTGATCCGGTTTAATCAGATGTGTGGATTGTAGATTCGACTGCGGTATAATTCCCCGCATGAAACGCGCCGCTTCACCCGCTCCCGATTTGTTCGACGTCGCCGCTCACGACATGATCCAGCGCAGCCAGCCTTTGGCTGCGCGGATGCGCGCCCGCTCGTTTGACGAGTACGTCGGGCAGGACGACATCATCGGCCCCGGCCGATTGCTCCGCCGTGCAATCGAGGCCGACAAGCTCTTCTCGTCGATCCTGCTATGGGGGCCGCCCGGCACGGGCAAGACCACGCTGGCGATGATCATCGCGCACACCACGCGCAGCCACTTCGAGCAGATTAACGCCGTGATGTCGGGCGTGGCCGACATCCGCCGCATCACGGGCGAAGCGCAGGAGCGCCTGAAGTTGTATCGCCAGCGCACGATCTTGCTCATCGACGAGATTCACCGCTTCAACAAGGCGCAGCAAGACGCGCTGCTGCCGCACGTCGAGAACGGCACGCTCATCCTCATCGGTGCGACCACGGAAAACCCGTATTTTGAGGTCATTGGCCCGCTCGTCAGCCGCTCGCGCGTGTTCCAACTGAAGCCGTTGAACGACGACAACGTGCGCGATCTGCTCAATCGCGCGCTGACAGACATCGAACGCGGTTACGGCGGCCTGATCATCGATGTGGACGACGACGCGCTCGATCATCTTATTCGGGTGGCCGGCGGCGATGCGCGCAATGCGCTGAACGCGCTGGAACTGGCGGTCGAATCGACGCCGCTGAACGACGACAACAAGATTCACCTCACGCTGCAAGTGGCGCAGGAATCGATTCAACGCCGAGCGATTCTGTACGACAAAGACGGCGACGCCCACTACGACACGATCAGCGCTTTCATCAAATCGGTGCGCGGTTCTGATCCTGATGCGGCGCTGTACTGGCTGGCGAAGATGCTCTACGCGGGCGAAGATCCGCGCTTTATCTTGCGTCGCTTGTTGATCCTCGCGGGTGAAGACATCGGCATGGCTGATCCGAACGGCCTCGTCATGGCGAACGCGGCCGCCCAAGCCTTCCAGTGGATGGGCTTGCCGGAAGGCATCTACCCGATCGTGGAAGCGACGATCTATCTGGCGACCGCGCCCAAGAGTAACTCGGCGGGCGCATACTTCCGGGCGCTGAAGCAGGTGGAGGCCGAAGGCAAAGTGGAGGTGCCTACGCATTTGCAGGACGCCAATCGCGATGCCAAAGCGCTGGGGCATGGGGCGGGCTATCAATATCCGCACGAATTTGACGGCCATCACGTTCCGCAAAACTACTTGCCCGAAGCCATCAAAGGCATGCGCTTCTACGAACCGAGCGCGCAAGGCTATGAAGCCCAGGTCGATGAGCGCCTGACGCGCTGGCGCAAGGCCGTCGAGGCGGCACTCGCCATCGAGCCGCACGCCGGGCCGCAGGTGACGGAGCAGGAAATTATCAGTTTGAAGAAGAAGTTGAAGTGAGGCAGGATACAAGAGGCAAAAATGCATGATGCAAGAGGCAGGATGCAAGAGGCGTGAGGCAAGCTGCATCCTGCTGCCTGCATCGCGCAGCCTCTTTCTCGCTTACGTTTTTCTAACACTCTTCTGTTACCATTTTGACCGATCAACCAATCACCAATTGACCGGTTACTAATCAACCAACTCACTCATCGCTGGAGACCTGTCTATGACCACTGAATCACATGAATTCAAGGCCGAAATTCAACAACTGCTGAACATCCTGGTGCACTCGCTGTACACCGAGCGCGACATCTTCTTGCGCGAGTTGATCTCCAACGCGTCCGATGCGTTGAGCCGCCTGCAGTTCGAGCTGCTGACCAATCGCGACGTGCTCGATCCCGACGCAGAGTTGAAGATCGTCGTCGAGTGCGACAAAGACGCGAAGACCGTGACGATCCGCGACACGGGCATCGGCCTGACACGCGACGAGATGGTGGAGAACCTGGGCACGATCGCGCATTCGGGCGCGGCGGAGTTCATGAAGCGCCTGCAAGCCGAGAAGAAACCCGCCGACGTGATCGGCCAGTTCGGCGTAGGCTTCTATTCGGTCTACATGGTGGCTGATGAAGTCACCGTGACTTCACGTTCGTATCGACCCGACGCGCAGGCCGTGGAGTGGACGTCGAAGGGCGATAACACCTACACGCTCACGGATGTTGAGAAGGCCGATCGGGGCACGGTAATCACGGTGAAGTTGAAGGAAGACGCCGCCGAGTACGCCGAGGACTGGAAACTCGAACAGATTATCAAGAAACACAGTGACTTTGTCTCGTTCCCGATTTACGTGAAGGATAAGATCGTCAACCGGCAGACGGCCCTCTGGCGGCAGTCCGCGCGCGAAGTGACCGCCGAGCAGTACGACGAATTCTACAAGCACCTGACGCTGGACTTTGAGGCGCCGCTGCTGCACGTGCACATGGTGGCCGACGTGCCGGTAGACGTCCACGCGATTTTGTACGTGCCCGCCAAACGCGAGCGCGGCATCTTCAGTCTGCGCAAAGACGACGGCCTGAAGCTGTATTCGCGCAAGATTCTCATCAGCGAATACTTCAAGGATTTGCTGCCGCAGTACTTCCGCTTCATTCAGGGTGTGGTCGATTCCGAGGACTTGCCGCTGAATGTCAGCCGCGAAGCGATTCAGAACAACCGCGCGGCGGCCAAACTTAAGTCAACGCTCACACACAAGATCGCCACCGAGTTGGCCGACCTGGGCGAGAAAGACGCCGCTAAATACACCGAGTTCTGGAAGGAATTTGGCCCGTTCATCAAGGAAGGCATCGCGACGGACGCGGGCAATCAATCGGATCTGGCGAAGCTGCTGCGGTTCAAGACCAATCGCGGCGGCGATGAGTGGGTGTCGCTCCAACAAGTAGTCGATCGCTTGAAGCCCGATCAAACGTCGATCTACTACATTCTGGGTGAAGACCTCACTTCCGTGGCGCGCAGCCCGCACCTCGATTACTTCCGCCAGCACGATCTGGAAGTGGTGTATCTGGTCGAACCGATCGACAGTTTCATGATCATGACGCTGAAGGAGTTCGCGGGCAAGAAATTGCAGAACGTCGACGACGCCGCGCTGGAACTGCCCAAAGACGACCAGCCGGTCGAGTCGAAGGTTGAGAATGAAGACTTCGCGCAGCTGGCGGCGCGCATCAAGCCCACGCTGGGCGATCAGATCACCGAAGTGCGCGAGTCCAAGCTGCTGACCGATAGTCCGTGCCGTCTGGTCTCGCCCAACGGCGAAACCGATCGGGATATGCAGCGCGTCCGTCGCATGCTGGGCCAGGATTATGAAGTGCCGAAGAAGATCATGGAGATCAATCGCGGCCACACGTTGATTGCGGACATGGCGTCGCTGGCGAAGACGGGCGCGAACGATGCCCTGCTCGACGCGTGCATTCACCAGCTGTTCGAATCATCGCTGCTGCTGGAGGGCCTGCTGCCCAACCCGGCCGCGATGGTGCCGCGCATTCAACAGCTGATGGAAGCGGCGGCCAAACGAGCCTGAAGCGTAATGCGTACTGCGTAAGCGTTGTACCGAGTCAATTACGGCTTACGCGGTACGCATTATTCTTTGACAATTCAGCGCGCTGTGAGTATAGTCTGGCGCATTCGCAGACCACAAGGGGCACCCCACATGGCTCTCTCCAGCGCCGAACTGTACGCGCTGATCCTGGCGGCGTTGACTTATCTGCAAGATGACGGCCATCAGTTTGAGCGCGGCATTGAGAAGGCCCACCTCACACCGGACGAGTTCTGGCTGCTCAATCGGTTCCGGTATTTCCCCGGCTCAGTCGCGCCCGGCGACTTTTTGACCTTCGGTCCCTACACGTCCGCCTCGATCTACGAACGCAATCTTGAAGCGCTGGTCGGCAAGAAATATGCCGAGAGCCTGGAGCCGGGCCGGTATCGATCGAGCGACAGCGGCCGCAAACTGATCGAGACGCTGTATCGCGATCACTTCAACGCGATTGCCAGGCACAACGCGCTGCCCGAAGCCGACGTGCACCGGCTGGGCGCGTTGGCCGATCGGGCGGTGACGGCTGCCGTGCGCCAACCCGACGTGCCCGCGCCGCTGACCAATGCCGCGCGCAGCACCTTCCCCGACATCGATCAGCCGTGGGTGTATGCCGAGCGGCGCGTGGTGGCGATGGCGCTGTTCCGCGGCGACGCGCACATTGCGGCCTGGCGCGACGACGGCTGGAGCGGCCCGCGCATCGAAGTCAGCACGGTTCTGTTCAACGCGACCGAGCGCCTGACTGCCGCGCAACTGCGCGAAGCCACGGCCCGCCTCGACGACAAGGACTTCAAGTCGGCGGTCGCCGCGCTGCATTCCGGCGGCGAAGTCGCCCACAACCTCGACGATCAGTACGCCCTCAC
>JAUQXD010000055.1 GCA_030834835.1 Thermoflexales bacterium
TGCGCCGGTGGCGGCGATCGAATTGCAGACGCAGGCGATCGGTATCATCACGTGGCCCGTCATCGCGGGCATCCTGTACGTTGGCGTCGGCTCCACGGCGATTGCGTTCTTCCTGTGGAACAAGTCGTTTGAACTGCTGGACGCCGCCAGCGTGTCGCTGTTTTTCTTCGCGCAGCCTGTCGTCGGCACCGCCCTCAGCGCGATATTTCGCGGGCAGGTGCTGAGCGCGTCGTTCTTCCTCGGCGGCGGCCTGATTTTGCTGGGGGCGCTGTTGGGAATGATCAATGACCAATGATCAATGTGCAACGTGCAAGCGACAATTATGCACTATAAATTATGCATTATGAATTCCTGAAGGAGCAACATGAATAAACAAGAATTGATTCAGCGCATTGAAACCGATTGGGCGCGATTGCAGGCTTCGCTGGACGGGTTGAACGAAGAGCAGCTGCACACGCCCGGCGTGGTAGGCGAGTGGTCGGTTAAAGATATTCTGGCACACATCGCGGCGTGGCAGACGCGCCTGATTGCCACCATGTTTAAGGCTGAGCGCGGAGTCGTGCCTGAAGCGACCGGGCCGGGCGCGACCGTGGATAAACTGAACGCGCAGTGGTACCGCGAGATGAAAGACCGTCCCTTCGATCAGGTCTGGGAAGATCTCGACGCGAGTTACCATCAGATTTTGGCACGGTTGGAGAATCTGTCAGAGAAAGACCTGTTTGAGCCGAAGCGCTTCAAGTGGATGAAGGGTGAGCCGTTCGAGCGCTACATCGCTGGCGATTCGTATGAGCACTACGTTGAGCACGCGGAGCAGATCGAGGCGTGGCGGAAGACAAGCAATGCATAATTCATAATGCGCAATGCATAATGAATGCAAACATGGAATGGGCAGGTGAGCGATGGCGACAGAGTTGGCGACGAACCTTGAAGCGGAATACACGGCGGCACAGACGGGCAGTGTGATGATCGAGGCGGCGGCGTGGGGGCGGCTGAAGTTTACGGGCACATCGCGGCTGGACTTTTTGCATCGCATGTCCACGAATGATGTAGCGAATCTGCAAGCGGGGCAGGGTGCGGCGACAGTATTTCTCACTCCGATCGCGCGCATGATCGATCGGGCGATCGTGTATGCGCGTGAGAACGAGACCTTGATGATCACCTCGCGCGGCAATCAGACGCGGGTGTTTCAGTGGCTGCGCAAGTACATCTTCTTCAACGATGACGTGCAGATCAAAGATGTAACTGACGAGACGGCGATGATTTCGCTGTACGGCGTTGAAGCGAATCGAGCGATTCAGCGAATCAGCGGAGTGGATGTTGGTGATTTGGCACTGCACCACTGGCGCGAAGTTTCTGTCGCAGAAATATCAGTCTTGATCGCGCGTGCGGATCCGATCGGGGACAGGGGCTTTCACCTGATCTTGGATCGCGCCGCGCAGGCTGCAATCTGGCAAACGTTGATCGACGCGGGCGTGACACCGATCGGCGAAGCGGCGTATCAAGTGTTGCGGGTGGAAGCAGGCCGGCCTGAATTCGGGCGCGAACTGGGCGATGAGTACATCCCGCTGGAAGCCGGGTTGTGGCCGGACGTGAGTTTCACCAAGGGCTGTTACACCGGCCAGGAAATCATCGCGCGGATGGAGAGCCGCCAGCGATTGGCTAAGCAGTTGGTGGGCTTGCGATTTGAAGATGAGGTTGCACTGCCATCGGCGTTGTATGTCGAGGGGCACGAGGTGGGCACGGTGACGAGCGTGGTTCACTCGCCGCGCCTGGGTTGGATCGGGCTGGGTTATCTGAAAACGCAAGGGACAGACGGGGCAATGGTAGAATCGCGCGGCGATGAACCGGTTAGCACGCGGGTCGTGGGGCTGCCGTTTAATTTTGACTGAGTGAATTGCATGCGAAAAATTGTTGCCCTGCCGTTTGGCCTGATATTTGTCCTGTTGCTCGTGGCGACGCTGGCGGTGCTGAGTCTGCGCACGTTTGCGTTCGAGCCATCGTTCTACACCGGCGTGTTGAAGGATCGCGGCGTGTTTCAAGACTTCGAACGCGATCCGCTGAAATATGTTGATCTAACCACGCAGTTCTCGCAGCTGGAAGCGCTGTCGGCGGACACGCAGCGGCAGATCATCACGGCGGCGCTGCCGCCAGGCTGGCTGGAGCAATCGCTGAAGAATGCGCTGCAAAGCGCGTTTGACTGGCTCAAATCCGATGATGCGCCGCCGCCCGACATTGCACTTGATCTGCGGCCGATCAAGGATCGCTTGCAGGGGCCGCCGGGTCGGGCGATAGCGCAGGAGGTGGTCGATGCCATTCCGACGTGCGCCGAAAGCCAGTCGCCGCAACTCTCGTTCGATCGACTGCCGGAATGCTGGCCGGGCAATCTCGATCGGGTCTTGATTGTCGATCAGGTGGCGGATGTTCTCGATATCTCGGCGATCAAGCTGCCGGCCTCGCTCGACATCGGCGGGCAGCTGGTGGGTGGCTCAACAGCTGATAGTCTGGTCGAGGTCCGTAAGTGGGCGAAAGTAGCGTTGCAGGATGTCGGCCTCTTGATCCTGGCGGCCGCGACCTTGATCATCTGGCTCATCGGGTCGTTGATCGGTGGGCGCAATTCAAAAGAGCGCCTGATGT
>JAUQXD010000560.1 GCA_030834835.1 Thermoflexales bacterium
GGGCACGACCTTGACCTGCATCGCGGCAGTTGGTGTGAAGTCAAAGGCTTGCGCCGATGTGGTGGTGAGGAAGCCAGTGGCGTTGACGGCATACGCGCTCAGATTGACCGGGCTACTGGCCCAGTCGGTGGGCAGTTGAAAATTGAACATGTCGTTGAGCGCAGCGCGATCAACTGTGCTTTTTAACGTGCGCGGATTGTTCAACGCCGCCAGCGGCGAACCGCTCAATGTTGTGCCATTACGCGTGGCGACGAGATAAGCATTGACGTTGGTGTATGCCGTCGTTGCCGTCAACGACCAGCGCAGCACGGCCGGCCGCTGTGCGATGAGGCGCACGGAATTATCGGGCTGCTGCACGCCCTGCGTCAGTTCGAAGATCGGTGCGATCAGCGGCACGGGTTTGAGTATCAACGGGAGGTACACGGTGCAGCTGACCACTTCGCACGAACTGGCGACTGACCCGGATGGCAAGGCGGCCTCGGCGTTAGCTGCCGGTGATGACGCGACGACCAAGACTGTCGCCATAAGGCCGATACATCCGATGATGAATCCGCGTTTGAACATGTTGCGCTCCTGAGAGGAAGTTTGATAGCATCTAACCCTACCGCAAACAAAACCGCCAGACAATAGTCCGGCGGTCATGTGGTTCAAAGTCACCAACCGCCGTCCCCGGCAGCGTATCTGTTGCGTAACCGCGTCAGGGACGGCGATGTGAGCGACTGAGGCTTTATCGCATTACTTCGATCGGGGCTGCGCGGCCGATGGTAGGTCGAACACCACTGGCGTGCCACTCGGCGCCGACGGCGTAGACTGGAACGCCACATCGTCTACGAACAGGTTACTGTTGAGGGAGGCGTCGGTCTCGACCCGGATTTGCAGCAGCACGTTCTGCCCGGCGTACGTGCCCAGATTGACCACCTTTTTGACCCAGCCGCCGGTGGAGGTGCTGGTGCAGAGATTGTACGTAGTCACCGCTGAACCGTTGACCATGACTCTGGCCACATCAACCCCGCACGATGTCTCGGCCGTACCGATCCAGTGATAGTAGGCCATATAGGAACTGCCGGCGGGGACGGTGACCTGTTGCTGGATATATGAGATGTCATCATACTCGCCGCCCAACCAGGCTGCCCAGCTGCCACTGTGCGGTGTTATTGAGGTGGGAAACCCGGTGTTGATGATGATGTCCCAGCCGTGTGATGAATACTCGGTCCAGCCTGTCGCGCCGCTTTCGAAGTTGCCATTGGTCAGGCTGGCTGCGCCGGCCACCGTTGTTGATCGAGTGGTGCTCCACGCACTGCTGCCATAGGCGTTGGCGGCATTGACACGATAGTAGTAGTTGCCGGCGGGCTTGCTGGCAAACGCCTGAGATGTGCCAGCCCCGGTGTACGCAGTAGCCGGGCTACTGAAGCTGGCATTGTCGTCTTCCTGCAAAGTGTAAGCCGTTGCGCCGGGCACCGGATTCCAGACGACCGAATAGGCGTTGGCGTTGGCCGGGTTGTTGATGGCGTTGAGCACCGGCGCATTGGGCGTCTGCTGGAAGTTCAGAGCGACGATAGGCAGATAGACGCGCTGACCGCCAGTCACAGCAACCGTACGGGTGGCAGTAGTCAGGCTGCCGTAGGTGGCATGCGTGCCCGTGACTTTGATCACGCCTGCGCCCGGCGTGGCGAGGAGCGAGGTCGAAATGACGGCGGTTACTTTATTCGCATTGACGAACGTCGTCGCCAGATTGAGATTGTTCCACTTCACGATCGAGCCGCTGATGAAACTCGCGCCGGTGATCGTCAGCGTCGTGGTGAGGGTGCCCATCGGCACTTGCTTCGGGCTGAAATCGGTAATACGCGGCAGGCCGTTGACCGAGTTGAAGGCGCTGGCGATGCCCGGCCCGCAGATCGACGTGTTGCACGAGCTGCCGCCGGGGAAAGCCTTAACGGTATTGCGCATGATCTGGCTGACCTGCGCCGGTGTGGCGGTCGGGATTAGCGATAGCACCAGCGATGCGATGCCCGCGACGTGCGGCGCGGCCATGCTGGTGCCGTGATAGTAGATGTAGTTGTCGGCGGCAGGCGAGGTGGCTCCGGCGTTGAGAGTAGACAGCACGCCGTTCGGATCGTTCTCGAAGGTCATGTTACCACCCGGCGCGGCAATATCCACCACCGCGCCGAAGTTGCTATAGGATGCCTTGTTGCCGGTGGGACTGGTTGCTGCAACCGAGACGACGTTGGCGCAGCTGGCCGGATTGAAGTTCGCGGCGTCCTGATTGCTGTTGCCCGCCGCGACCACCACGGTCGTACCCGCGGCGACGATGGAATTGATCACGGTCTGCTGGGTGGCATCACACGCGCCCGAGCCGCCCAGGCTCATGTTGATGACTTTGGCCGGGTTGGCATTGGCGGGTGCGCCCGCGACGGCCAGACCTGCCGCCCATTTCATGCCGTCCAAAATATCCGAATTGTAGCCGCCGCATTTGCCCAGCACGCGCACCGGCACAATCTTGGACACCCAGTTGATGCCGGCCACGCCGAAGCCGTTGTTACTGGCCGCACCGATGGTGCCCGCGACGTGCGAGCCGTGCCAGCTGCTATCTGATACTCCGCAGCCCGCAAAGTACCCGGACGCGTTCTCGGCCGACGTGATCCAGTCGCCGGGATCACTGGGATCGCCATCGCGACCGCCGCCGTCATTGGCGACCAGCGTGTCGCCAATGAAATCGTAGCCGGGCAGGGTGCGCCCGGCCAGGTCGGCGTGATTCAGAATGCCCGTATCGATCACGGCCACGACGATGTCCGTTGAGCCGGTGGTGATATCCCACGCGGCGGGTGCATCGATGCCGTAGGTCCCTTTGTAGTGCCATTGATTTGCGTACTGCGGATCGTTGGGGGCGAGCAGCGGGCGCAGAATGCGATCGGGTTCGGCGTACTCAATTTCGGGCAGTTTCGCCAACCGATCGGCGATCGCGGCCACCTCGGCCAACGGGCGGCGTTCCGATAAACGCAGCACGTGCGTGTCGTCCGCCATCGCGCGTACGAAAGACAGGGGCGCGGCGGCGGCGTCACTCAGGCGCTGCAGCATGGCGAGCGCATCGACCTGCGCGCTGCGGCCAGCATCGACCGATCGGTACTTGATGATGATCTGATCGGTGGGCAATTCATCACTAATTGCCGGAGCAGTCGGCCCGGTCGGCTGCGAGAGCGCCGGGTGGGCGGGGACAATCAAACTGGAACAGAGCAAACTTACCAACAACAATAAACGGCCAAATGTGGAACGGTGTAACGACACGAGAAGCCTCCTGAAGAGATGAACCGCGGATAAGCCAAGTTTACGCCCAGGCATGGCAGATTGTCAATGAACGACCCGTGACAAATAGTTAACGGTGTTTAACCTTTTACCGATTGACTTTTAACGCAATCGCT
>JAUQXD010000561.1 GCA_030834835.1 Thermoflexales bacterium
CCGTTTCACCTTTTCCCGCGGGGGCACGCGCACCAGCACATCCGCCGAAGGGCGAGTGGGCTGCCAGAACGATAGCCACTGCCGTTGCGAACGCGTCGTGCGCATCAACTCCGTGGCGCTGAACAGGCTCAACGCCCCGCCGATCAGCTTGCCCGCCTGTCCGCCGATCTTCCCCAGGGCATTAGCGGCCAGCGTCAACCCGATCGGTCCGGCGAAGAGATAGCCCCATGTGTCGGGCGCGGCAAACGGCATCTCCTCAATTTCGCCCACGTCGAAGCCCGCTTCAATCAGCGTGCGACGGATGTACGCGCGCGCCTGCACTTCGGCGGGATGCCCGGCCGGGCGCGGTCCGATGTCGCGGGCCAAGGCGCTGACGTGGGTGAGCAGAGAGTGGGCGGAGAGGGTGTCGATCATGATGGATGATGAGTGACGAGTAATCGGTGATCGGTAATCAGTGATCGGTGATCGGTTAATCAGTCAACCAGCCACCAATTGACCAATTACCAGTTGCCCCACTTAGCCCGTCGCCTCGACGATCTTTGCTTTGCTGAGCGCAATGAGATCAGTCACCGCCAGTTTCACATCCAGGCCGCGCTGGCCGCCGCTGATGTGAATGTGTGAGAGCGTGAGTGCGGATTTGTCTAAGCATGTCTCAAAGGGTTTGCTCAGCAGGGCCAGCGCGCTGATGCCGCCCACCTGCAGTCCGGTCAGCGCCTCGGCTTCATCGTGCCTGGCGACTTTGAGTTTCTTCTCGCCCACCGACGCGGCCAGTTTCTTGAGATCAATCTCGCGATTGGCGGCGATCATCACGAGCAGCGGCTTCTTGCCCGCTTTCGCGTCTTCGCGCAGCACGACAATGGTTTTGTAGACGTGTTCCACCGACACGCCGATCAAAGCAGCGACTTCCTCGGCGGAATGAAACGTCGAGCCGTCGTATTCGTTGGTCTCGTATTGAATCTTGCGCGAATCGAGCAGGCGGGTGACGTTGGTTTTCATGGATCAAGGCTCAATGCATAATTCATAATGCACAATGCATAATTTGTACTGCGTATTGCGTGGTGCGTGTTACGCAGTACAAATTACGTTTCATACAGATGATGTTTTGCAATGTATCCTGCAACGGCTTCAGGCACCAGATGCTCAATGGACAAACCGTCTTTCACGCGCTGCCGGATGACGCGGGCTGAGATGTCGATTTCGGCATGGTCGATCCAGTCGAGGTGCGCGTGCAAATCGGGCAGGGCGGCGTCGAGCACGGGCCAATCGGGTTCGTAGCCGGGCCGCCGCAACACGGCCAATCGCGCCAACGAGAGGATGCCTTGCGGATCACGCCAGCGCAGCAGATCGCTCAACGAATCCTCGCCCATGATGAACCACAGCGCCGCATCGGGATACTGGCGATGCGCCAGCGCCAGCAGATCGACCGTGTAGTGCGGGCCGGGCCGATCGAGATCGAGGCGCGACAAAGCA
>JAUQXD010000562.1 GCA_030834835.1 Thermoflexales bacterium
TCGCCGCGTCACGCATGTCGCAGCGCGCAGGCTGGACCGTCGTCGTGTCGCACCGCAGCGGTGAGACCGAAGACGCCACCCTCGCGGATGTCGTCGTGGGCCTGAACGCGGGTCAAATTAAGACCGGCGCGCCGTGCCGCAGCGACCGCATCGCCAAGTACAACCAGCTCATGCGCATCGAAGAAGAACTCGGCGAGATCGCCGTGTACGCCGGCAAGAGCGCCTTCAAGAACCTGTAAACCTTACCTCAATCCCCTGCCCCCCTTCTCCTCTACATGTGGAGAGGAGAAGGGGACGGGGGTTGAGGAGCGCTATGAATCCGATCTTGCTGGATTTTCCCGATAGTTTCGACACTGAACGGCTGACCATCCGCGCGCCGCGCTACGCCGACGCGCGCGAGATCGTGACCGCTGTCAACGAATCGCTGGACGACCTGCGCCCATGGATGCCGTGGGCCAAAGACCCTGTCCAGGTTGAAGCGACCGAGGCGCGGCTGCGCGCGGCAATGGCGAAGTGGATTACGCGCGAAGACTTGCTGGTGCACGTTTATTTGAAGGGCACGTCTACCTTTGTGGTGGGCAGCGGCCTGCACCGCATCGACTGGCACGCGCGCAAGTTCGAGATCGGTTACTGGTGTCGCACGGGCTATGCGGGCAACGGCTTCGTAACGGAAGCGACCAACGCCCTCACGGCCTTTGCCTTTGAGCGCCTGCAGGCCAATCGGGTGGAGATTCGCTGCGATACACGCAACGCGAAAAGTGTCGCTGTCGCCAGACGCTGCGGCTTTCTGCAAGAAGCCATTTTGCGCCACGATGATCTCGGCGTCGATGGCAATCTGCGCAGCACCTACGTTTTCTCAAAGATCAGTCCGAATGAATTCAACTACTACGATGCCGACGGGCAAGCCAGCGAGGGTTAACGCATGAAGCACACACCGATGAGTATCGACCCCGTCACGTTGAGCGGCCAGTATGTCCGGCTGGAGCCGCTGTCCATGAGCCACTACGACGCGCTGTGGGCCATCGGGCAAGACGCCGAATTGTGGCAGTGGACGCCGTATCAGATCACCACGCCCGATAGGATGCACGCCTACATCAAGGCCGCGCTGGACGCGCGCGAGATCGGCACGGCCCTGCCCTTTGTGACGATCTGGCAGGCCACCAATGAAATTGTCGGCAGCACGCGCTTTGGCAACATCGATGCGGGCAACCATCACGTCGAAATCGGCTGGACGTGGATCGATCGCCAGTGGCAGGCCACACCCGTCAACACCGAAGCCAAGTTCCTGTTGCTGCAACACGCCTTTGAAAAGTGGCACTGCCTGAGGGTCGAGTTCAAGACCGATGAATTGAACGAGAAATCGCAACGCGCCATCGAGCGGCTGGGGGCGCAGCGTGAAGGCGTCTCACGCCATCACATGATTGTGGAAAGCGGCCGCATTCGCAACAGCG
>JAUQXD010000563.1 GCA_030834835.1 Thermoflexales bacterium
ATAGCGCAAGCGTCCCACAAACAACAACTTAGCTCGATCAGTCACCTCACTTGGGTAAGCGGCCCGCACCCGATCGATCTCCGCGCCCGCCAGCTCGCGCAAAAACCGATCGAGCGGGATGCCGTACGGGATCAAATGCAGTTTGGCCTCATGCGGCTGCAAATAGGCGCTGTTCCTCATCGGCGGGCTGCCATAGATAATCGCGTCCGCCTTCTTCAAGACACGTTTCATCAACGGCTTGTAAAAGCGCAAGATGCTGGCCTGCCGCACCACATCGCTGTGATAGGAAATGACCGTGCGTCTGGCTGGATGGAGCAGCCAGTTCGCCACCTCGCCAGGCGGATGCGGAAAATGCAGATGCGCGAAGTCTGCCTTGAGTCGCGCCGTCTGCCAGAACAACGCCGGGCTGATGGGCGTGGAAGCGACTGTAGCCCAGCGCGCGGCCTTGATCACACGCACGCCATTCAGCGTCTCGCTGGTCGTGCGCCGTGCGGGATTTGCCACCAACACCGTCACGTCGTGACCGCGCGCGGCCTGCGCCTCCGCCAGAATGCGAATGTGATTTTCGATGCCGCCGAGGACGGGGGAGTAATCTTTATAAATGTGCAGGATACGCATAGTACTCAATCTGGCTTACGCGCGGTGATTTCCAGCACGCCAGCCACTTGATTCACACCGGGGATTTGCGCCAGACGACCATCAACCGCAATGAGGATGCGACTGAAGCGGCTATAGGCGCGCCGCAGGGCGGCCGGCATGCCCGTTAAGTTTTTCGGAATCAAATTGGCGCGCCGTACGCGCGCCATTTCAAAACCGGCGGCGCGCAGCATCTGACCGATTTCACCCGTCGTATACCGGCGCGGATGAGCGTAGCCTAATTTGAAGCGGCGAATGAGGGCCTCTTGCCAGGCGTTTTTCTGTGGCAATTGATAGATCAGCAATTTTCCGCCTGGCCGCAAAATACGCGCGATCTCGCGCAGTGATTCACGCTCGTTGCCGGCTTGGCCGCTATATTCATCCACGTGCTCCAGCACGCCGCAACTGAGTACCGCGTCAAAACTGGCCGGTTCAAACGGCAGCTGTGTGGGATGCTGTGAGCGCACGACGGTCAGATCGCGACAAATGGGAATATCGGGCAGGGTCGTATCCGGTGCACCAATGTCAAAAGATGTCACTTGAAAGCCACGTTGTCGCAAGAGGTACGTCATCTGCCCGTAACCGCAGCCCCAGTCCAACACATGACCGGTCGCCTGCCGGGCGATGTCGTTGGCGATCCGGATGTAGTTCCACACCCCGATGGGTTGATCGAGGTGGATGAAGGCCGGCAATTGCAGTGCCAGTCCGGCGCGAGCGTTGTCGCGCAAAAAAGCATAATCGGCTTGATCGAGGTTAGTCATCATACTCCTGTAAGGGCGCGATACACGGCCAGGGTTTGCAGCGCAGTTTGTTCCCACGTAAACATCGCCGCCCGATCCAGACTACGCTGCTTCAGGTCGGTTCGCAAAGCCGCATCGCTCGACACTCGATTGAGCGCAGCAGAAATAGCATTGACGTCGTGCGGATCGACCAGCAGCCCGGCGTCACCTACCACTTCCGGCAGGCTCGATGTATTGCTCGCAATAACGGGCGCGCCACACGCCATCGCCTCCAGCGGCGGCAGGCCAAAGCCCTCATACTTCGACACGAACACAAACGCCACCGCGCCGCTGTACAACGCAGGCAAATCGGCGTCGCTAATCGGGCCGAGAAAATGAATGCGATCGTTGCCCTCAGCCAATTGCTTCGCCTCAGAATAACGGTTGTCCCAGGAACCCGCGATGACCAGATGGAACTTGGAAGTTGGAGGTTTGAGGTTGGAGAAAGCCTCAACGAGTCGCGGCAGATTCTTATGCGGTTTGTTGCTGCCGACGTACAGCACATAGCGATCGGGCAAATGATATTTGTCACGCCCGGCTTGAATCGCAGCGGTCGATTGCGGCGTAAAGCGCGGATCGACGGCCAGCGGGGTGACGCGGATCCGATCGGGGCGCGCGCCTAGCCGTTGTATCAAATCGGCTTTAGTCGCCTCAGAAATCGCCAGCGTCACACGCGCCGTCTTCAGCGCCAACGCGTGGGCTGCTCGAAAAATCAAGCGCTGCGACACGCTGTAATACTGCGGATAGACCAGCGGAATGACATCATACGCGGTCAGCACGGTGGGCACACCAGGGCGATAGGGCATCAGGTAGTAGGGGCTGTGATATACCGCCGCCTTCAGTTCGCGC
>JAUQXD010000564.1 GCA_030834835.1 Thermoflexales bacterium
GGCGTCCTGCACGATGTAGCTGATCTGCGCGCCGAACTTGCCGCCATCGCCGACGGTAGTCCTGACCTGATCGCCGGTCTCCGGGCTGATGACGATGCCGATCTCGGTGATGCCGGCCTCGACCAGGTCTTCGATGGCGTAAAACAGCACGGGCTTATTAGCCAGCGGGACCAGCTGCTTCGCGCCGGTATACGTGAGAGGGCGCAGGCGCGTGCCTTTGCCGCCGGAGAGAATGAGACCTTTCATGCCGTTGCTCCTAATACCCGCCGAGGGTGTTATCGACCGACGCGCCGTTGAGCACTGCGCCCACGATGCGGATGTTGAGTTTTTCCAGCTGCTCTTTAGCGCGTCGGGCGTGCTCACGCCGCGTCTGGCCCGCATCGACCACCAGCACCATGCCATCGACGCGCGTGCCCAGCACCATCGCATCGGTCACGGCGATGACGGGCGGCGCATCAAACAGCACGATATCGGCGCGCTGCTTCAAGGCGGCGATCACATCCAGCATGCGCTGGGAGCCAAGCACTTCGGCAGGATTGGGCGGCAGCGGCCCGCTGGTCAGCACCTGCAAATTGGGCACCTTCACGTCTTTCAGCGCCGGCTCGATCGGGCCTTTGGCATCGATGAAGAGCGACGTTAAGCCTGTGTCGTTGTTTAGGCCAAAGATCGTGTGCAGAGTGGGGCGGCGCAAATCGGCGTCCACCAGGATCGTGCGCTTGTCGCCCTGCGCCATCGCCACGGCCAGATTCGCCAGCGTCAGCGACTTGCCTTCGACGGGCGCCACAGTCGTGACGAGCAGCGCGTGAATCGAGCGATCCAGCCCGGAAAAATAGATGTTGGTCCGCAGGGTGCGAAACGCCTCGGCGGCGGGTGAACGCGGATTGGTGAGTGTAATAAGCGATTGTTGAGGCATTGAATGACCTTAAAGTAATGCGTAATTCGTACTTCGTAATGAGCTCGATATGACAGATGTTACGCAGTAGACCTGGCGCGTTTTGAACGAGCGGATTCTGCGCCTATCGCCGGAATCGCGCCGATGACGGTCAGGCCGACAGCGCGTTCCACGTCATCGGGCACGCGCAGGATGTTGGACTCGATCGATTCAAGGAAGAAGACGATCAGTACGCCCAGCATCAGGCCGATGACGCCGCCTGCGACGGTGTTC
>JAUQXD010000565.1 GCA_030834835.1 Thermoflexales bacterium
CTTGAATTGGCTCAAGCCAGATTCACCCGCGCCCTCGAACTCGACCCAAACAACGCCGAGGCCTACTCTAATCGCGGCGCCATGTATGATGATCTGAACGACTATCCGGCGGCACTGGCCGACTACGCCCGCGCCCTCGAACTTGACCCAAACAACGCCGCGTTCTACTCTAATCGCGGCCTCACGTATGATCATCTGAAGGACTATCCGGCGGCGCTGGCCGACTACGCCCGCGCCACCGACCTCGACCCAGACGATGCCCGGGCCTACAATAATCGCGGCCTCACGCATTACGGGCAGGAAGACCATACAGCGGCGTTGGCCGACTACACCCGCGCTCTGGAACTCGACCCGAACGATGCCCGGGCCTTCTACAATCGCGGCCTCACCTATCACACGCTCAAGAACTACGTCGCGGCGCTAGCCGATTACACCCGTGCAATCGACCTCGACCCGAACGACGATAGTCCCGTTTATAACGTAGCCTGTCTTTACGCCTTGCAGAACAATGTGCAACAAGCTTGTTCATGGCTACGCAAAGCGATTGCAATGACCAACGAGTGTATTGACATGGCCCACACCGACTCGGACTTTGACGCCATCCGTGACACGCCAGAATTCCAAGCGTTGATGCAGGAATTCGCGTCGAAAGAATGACCACCCCGTAGGGGCGAGGGCGTGCCCAAATTCGGTTTCAATCTAATCCGCGTCCAACGCCTCGGCCTCGCCCCAACGATATTCCGTTTTCTTCAGATCACCCGTACGCATCCGTGGGATGCGCGCCATCGGCGAGACGCGCTACCATCATCATCGCGTTCACCAGCCTTTGGAAGCGGATTAGATGCAAGTCCCACGTGATATCAATCTGAAGACCTGACAGGTGGGCCATCGACTTGCTTGACTGATGGCGAGCCAGTGCCCACCTGTCAGGTCTCACGCCGAATCCGCGTCCAGCGAGCCGGACTCGCCCCAACGATATTCCGTTATCTTTAGATCGCCCGTGATCATCGGCGGGACACGCCAGACATGGTCAACGGCAAAAGCGTTCGACACGGGAGGCTGGAAGGGGTAGAAAAACACGCGCCCGCTGTTGGACATCGACATCGGGCGCGTTAATTCTGTAGGGTCAACTTACGCCGCCGTCCACGCAGCCCTTAGCAACACGCGGACCTCGTCGTCGATCTCGGCTGGCGACCACAACTCCAGGTGATGCGTAAACCGCCCCGGCTGTGGTTCAACGATCTCTTTCCAACGCGGCGAAGTATCGCGTTGACGAAAACCCAGTGTCAGCACCAGCGGTGCGCCTCGATCTTGCAGATAGCGTCTGGGCAGCCAGACCCGGGCAAACGCCGCGCGATGCGCCGTCTGGCGAAAGGCGATCTGGCTGTTAGTAACGCTTAATTCAACCGGGCCAAGTTCATCGATTGCGCGGCGCAGCGCCTCAAATAATGGTCGTGATTCTTCATGGCCCGTGAAGAATTCATCCAGTGTCATGTGGCGTTCTCGTCTCTGGTCAGGGCAACAATAATGTAGGGGCGAAGCATTCGCACACAAGATCGAGTTGATCGGATTCGCGGCCACGGCCAGCAAGCCAATCAACAGTGATTCGTTGGCGAATGCTTCGCCCCTACGCCATGTTCGTTATGCAGATGCGCCGCGCTTACTTCTGCGTACTGTGTTGCTACGCGCCGCATAATATGCGGCGCATATTATGCGCCGTTGCTCTCCACCCGCCCATCACGCAGCTTGACCACGCGGCGGGCATAGGCCACCACGCGCGGATCGTGTGTGGCGAAGATGAAGGCCGTGCCCGTCTGCTGATTAAGCCGCTGCATGATCTCCATCGCCTGCTGACCGTTGGCCGTATCAAGGTTGGCGGTAGGCTCATCGGCCAGCACCATCAACGGTCGTGGAGCCAGCGCGCGCGCAATCGCCACGCGCTGCTGTTCGCCGCCGCTCATTTGATCGGGACGATGTTTGGCGCGATCGGCCAGGCCCACGGCATTCAACAGGTCCATCACGCGCTCGCGCCGCTCAGCGGCCTTGACGTTGCTCAACAGCAGCGGCAGTTCCACATTCTCGTAAGCGCTCAACACCGGCACCAGCGCAAAGAACTGGAAAATAAAGCCGATTTGTTCGCGGCGCAGATCGGCGCGTTGATTGGCGTTGTAGCGCGTTACATCCTGCCCTTTGATCTTCACCGCGCCTTTATCGGGTTTGTCCAGGCAGCCGATCAGTTGCAGCAGCGTCGTCTTGCCGGAACCCGATGGGCCGACCAGCGCCGTAAACTCGCCTTCAGCCATGCTCAGGTTGATGTCGTTCAGCGCATGCGTCTCAACCGCGCCGATGTGATAGACCTTCGATACGTTTTCAAGTTGAATGGCGTCCATGATAGTCCTCACCCCTAACGGGCGTAAATTCAATCCCGCAGCGCATCCACCGGCTCAAGCCGGGCCGCATACCACGCCGGATACAGCGAAGCCAACAGCACGATGATCAACGTCGCCACCGCCAGCGCCGCAAAAGTGCCCCAATCGAAACTGGCCCGCATTGTCGTGCCAATGGCGAAGCCGCTGCCGGCCACCGCTGCCGTCTTTTCGCTCAGGGGGATACCGGTGGTCGCCAGGTAACTCACACCCAGCAGACCCAGCACCGCGCCCACGGCGACGCCGGCCAGGCCCAGGCTGGCGCCCTCCAGCAAAAACATCTGCCGGATCTGCCCGCCCTTCATGCCCAGCGCCGACAGAATGCCCATCTCACGCACGCGCTCGAACACCGCCATCAACAGCGTGTTGGCGATGATGACGGCCACGATCGAGATCACGATGCCGTCGAGCAGCACGTAGAGACTCGAGGCCAGCTGCATCGTCTCGACGAAAAACGAATTCAGATCCGTCCAGGTCAACACCGCGACATCGGGCCGGCGCAGAGCCGCAGCCACCGTGTCGGTCTCGGCCCGATCGTTGAGCAGGATCATGACCGCACTGGCCCGTGCGCCGGTGCGCGCAAACGCCTGCGCCTTGTCCAGGGTCATAAACACGGCGCTTTCGTCATAGCCGGGAATGCCCGTCGAGAACAGGCCGCGAATCGTAAAGATGCCTTCGTCGGGCTGCCCGTCCGCATTGACGATGGCCAGGCTGACCTTCTGGCCCGCACCGACCTTCAGGCTGTCGGCCAACCCCCGCCCGATCAGCACCCCGTCCCGATCGTCCGCCGCCAGCCACGCGCCCGCGACGATGCCCGATCGAATCGGCTCATACAACGGCGACGTGGCGTCGATACCCATCACTTGCAGGCCCGCCGACTCGTCGATGGTGTTGAGAATACCGCCCACCCACAGCACGGGCGCGGCCGCTTGCACCTGGCTCAGGGCGCTCGCCTGCGCCACCAGGCCCGCCGGATCAGCCAGCAAGTCCTTTGACTGCAGGCCCAGCTGATCTTCCTGGTACGATGCGGCCCGCAGTTGAAGATGTGCAGTGCGCAGGCGGATGCTGTTCTGCAGCGACTCCGCCATCATGCCGGAGATGAGGCCGTTCATGACGAACAGCAGCGCCAGGCCCAGCGCCACCGCCATCAACGTAAAGACCGATCGGCGGCGGTGGCGAAACAGGTCGCGATAGGCAATCACCCACAGTTTAGAAAGAGGCATTTTTCCTCCACCCATCAATTCATCGTCACATCGTCATTGCGAGCCGCAGCTTCATCGCGGCAAAGCAATCTCAGGCTCAACCGGCCACAGATTGCTTCGTCGGCCTAACGACGGCCTCCTCGCAATGACGTTGTAGCCCTCACACATGATGCAGCGCCTGCGCGGGTTCTTTGCGCGACGCCTGCCAGGCCGGATAGAGCGAGGCAATCGTCGTGATGACCACCACCAGCACAGCCCGACTGATCAACACGTCCACGGTCAGAATGGGATACAACTTACTGCCCAGCAGCGCACCCAGATCGCCGAAACCACTGGAAAACTTGGATAGATCGATCCCGATAGAGCTCATTAACGCGATCAACGCAAAGCCCAATCCGCAACCGATGACTGCGCCCACCACCCCGATCAACGAGCCTTCCAGCAGGAACAGGCCCATGACCTGGCGGCCCTTCATCCCCAGCGCGGACAACACGCCCATCTCGCGCGTGCGCTCAAACACGGCCATCAGCATCAAGTTCAAAATGCCGATGCTGGCGATGAGAATCACCACGATGCCAAAGAAACTGGTGAAGGCGAACTTGGTATCCAGCGTCTCGCGCAGATCGCCCTTCAGGGTCTGCCACGAATCGACTTCATAACCGGGCAGCTGCGCTTTCAGCGCCGTCAGCACGTCACCTTCCGTGCCGATTTGCTTCAGGAAGATGGCCGCTTCGGTGGCCTGGCCGCGCAGATTGTACAGTGTCTGCCCGTCGATCAGCGGAATGAAGACCGCGCCCTTTTCAAACTCGGGCATATTCAGATTGTAGATGCCGACCACGGTGAAGTTGTGCTGGCGCATCGATTCATTCTTGCTGCGCCCCAGCAGCGTCACATTATCGCCGACGGTGACTTCCAGCCGATCGGCCAACCCTTTGCCGATGAAGATCGCGTCGCCGTCTTCCGTTGACAGGAAGCGACCCTGGGAGACGTTCTCGGCTTGCAGACTGATCGCGGCTTCGATGTCCGGTTCGAGCGCCGTAATTGCCACCGGCACGGATTTGCCCCGATGGATCACGATGCCCGCCGTGTTGATACGTTTGGCGGCGGCCAGCACCTGCGGTTGCGCCCGCGCCGCCTGCACCACGGCGTCGGCGTCGTCCAGCGGCAGCATCGGCAGCCGGTTGGCTCGCTCACGATAGCCGACCGCATGCACCTGAAGGTTGCCGCCGTACAATCGGACGGCGTTGCCGAAGATCGCCTGATCGGAGCCTTTGATCATGCCGTCCATCATCAACAGCAAAATCAGGCCCAGCACGATCGCGACTACGGCAATGATCGTGCGCCGCCAGTTGCGCCACATATTGCGCCACGCCAGTTTGAATGTCTGACTCATGCGTCACCTCGTTTCGCCTGCGTTGAAGTCATTTCAGCCGGCAGCCGGCTGCCCGACTTCGGACGCAGCAGTGAACCAGTCTTCCAGGATACTGATATCCACCAGATTCAACGCGCCGGACGGCGTGCCCAGCATTCGCTCCAGCGCATCGTTGTAGGCTGCCACCAGATCGATCGCGCGCTGCAAATCGTCGGGCGACGACGAATTCGAAAACAGCAGATCCATATAGTCGTTGCCCAAACCCAGTAGCAGCGTCAACGTCAATTCGCCCATTTGATCGGGAAACCGCGTGTTCATGACGCCTTCCGCCACACCCTGCCGGATAATATCGGCCAGCATCCGGGCAAAATGCTTGATCATGCGGCTCTGCGCCTTCTCACGAATCAGCGCGTTCT
>JAUQXD010000566.1 GCA_030834835.1 Thermoflexales bacterium
CTCTGGCGCAAGCTCTTCGCTGCGCCGCCCTTCACCGCCACGATCAAGATTCTGGAAGACATGGAAGCCGAGGTCGCCAAATGGCCGATCGTGAAGATGGCGCACTCGATTACGGAACTCGAGGCAATCCTCGCCCTGCCAGAGGGGAAACGACCCATTGCCGTGGTGCACGCTGTCGAGGGCGCACACAGCCTGGGCGGTAATGAGGTGAGCGATGAGGGTGTGCTCCGCAACCTTGCCGAACTCCACCGGCGCGGGGTCGCCTATCTCACGCTGGCGCACTTCTATCGCAATCGAGTAGTGAACCCGGGTTATCCCTTCCCGGAGCAGATGGTACATCTGGCAAAGAATCCTGACCTGTGGCGTGATTTGTCCAAAGGCCTGACCCCGCTGGGTGAGCGGGTGATCCAGTGCATGATCGATCTGGGCATGTTGATCGATCTGTCGCACAGCACGCCGGGCGCGCGCCAGCAAGTCTACGAACTGTGCGAAGCCAGCGGCAAGCGCGTGCCGTTGATGGCAACGCACGTCGGCGCGTATGAGATCAATCCGTCGCCCTACAATCTGGCCGATTGGGAAGTGCAGCGCATCGCGCGCGACGGCGGCGTGGTGGGCGTGATCTTCATGCCTTACTGGCTGATGCCGAAGGAATCGGGCATGGGCCTCAACTTCATCTCGCGCACGATCGAGCACTTCGTCAACATCGCCGGCGAAGACGTAGTGGGCGTGGGCAGCGACTTCGATGGCTTCGCGACGCCGCCGGAAGATCTGTATAATGCCGAGCAGATGCCGCGCTTAACGCAGCGGCTGCTCATCGACGGGCATAGCGAGGCGCGCGTGAAGAAAATCCTGGGCGGCAATGCGTTGCGCGTGCTGCGCGAGGGTTGGGGCAAACGTTAACCGCAAAGACGCGAAGGCGCAGAGAAAAACTTAGCGCCTTTGCGGTATTATTTCCAGAGGAGAGATTATGACCAATCGATTTTTAGCGCGGCTCGCCAGCGGTGAGGTGCTGGTGGCCGATGGCGCAACCGGCACGAATTTGCAAAAGGTGGGTTTGCAATCCGGCATGTCACCGGAAGACTGGGTATTCGATCGACCCGATAAGATCGTGGCGCTTCATCGTTCGTGGGTAGATGCCGGATCGGACATCATTCTCACGTGCACGTTTGGCGGCACGCGACTGCGTCTGAAAGAATCACGCTACGTCGATCGCGCGCCGGAGTTGAATCGACGCGCGGTTGAACTGGCGCAAGAAGCGGCCAGTGCGCGCCCCGAAGTGCTGATCGCCGGTTCGATGGGGCCGACGGGCCAACTCTTTCAGCCGTTCGGGCCGCTGACGCATGATGCAGCGGTAGAAACATATGCTGAACAAGCCAAAGCGTTGGCTGACGGCGGCGCGGATTTGCTGGTGATTGAAACGCACTTCGCACTCGATGAAGCGGGCGCGGCGATCGAGGGCGCGCAGCAGGCGTGCGATTTGCCCATCGTGATCAGCTTCAGTTTCGATCGCGGCGTGCGCACGATGATGGGCGTCAAGCCGACGCAAGTGGTCAAGGCGTTCAAGTCGAAGGGCGTGGCCGCCGTCGGCGCGAACTGCGGCACGACGCTGGACAACATGGAAAAGATCGTGCAGGAGTACGCGGCGGCGGACAGCGGCCTGATCATCTGGGCCAAACCCAACGCGGGTTTGCCCGTGATGCAAGACGGCGTGGCGACTTACGACATGACGCCGGAACAGATGGCCGCCTCGGCAATGCGGAATGTGCAGGCGGGTGCGCGCATCGTGGGCGGCTGCTGCGGCACATCGCCCGCGCATCTCGCGGCGATTGCGGCGGTGGTAAAAAACTCTGCCTCACGCTAAGTCGCAAAGTGGCAAAGAAAAGCCCTAAAACTTGGCGTCTTTGCTGCTTTGCGTGAGGCTATCATGCCTGATCTATCGAATTCACGCGATGATATATTGGCCTTGCTGCGCGGCAAACGGCGTGGTCGCGTGCCGTGCTTCAGCGGCCTGATCAGCGTAACGGCTGACGGCTTGCGTGAACTGGGCTATGCCTTCAGCGAGGTGCATCACGATTCGGTCAAGTTGGCCGCGGCTGCGGCCAGCACGCCTCGATTGACCGGGTTTGAATCGGCGGTGTTGCCGCTGGATTTGTGTGTGGAAGCCGAAGTGCTGGGCGCGAACGTTGATTTTCGATCAAGCGCGCCACGTGCGGAGTATCCGATCGTGAATCGGCCGGTGGCGGCCTCGATCGCTGATCTACGCCTCAACGTCCCCGCTGATTTGTCTCAGGCCGGTCGATTGCCAATTGTGCTGCAAGCCCTACGGATGTTGCAAGATCAGATCGGGCAGACGGTTGTCATCGGGGCGGTGGTGCCGGGGCCGTTTACGCTGCTGACGTGGTTCATGCCGCCGGGATCGGTCTACACTGAATTGATGCATCCGCCCGCGAATCTGGTCAAAGTGTTGGATGAGTTGACTGAGATGTTGATCGCGGTAGCCAGGTTGTATCGTGAGTCGGGCGCGGACTTCATCACGGTGCATGAGATGGGCGGCTCGCCGGGCGTGATCGGACCGAAGCGTTTCGAACAGTGGTGTGTGCGGCCATTGCAGCGCCTGTTTTCGCGGCTGCCTGCGCCGCACGTGTTGAGCGCCTGTGGTCGCACCACCGGCTCGATCGGGTTGTTGGCGCAGACCGGTGCGAATGCGCTCAGCGTCGATCAATTGAATGACGTAGCGCAATCGCGGGTGACTTTAGGCGTCGAGCCGCTGCTCTTTGGAAACATCGATCCGGTGAAGATATTGGCCGACGGCGATGAGGCCATGATCCGTTGGGCGGTGGCTGACGCGATCGGGGCGGGAGTGGACGCCGTGTGGCCGGGCTGTGATCTATCGCTGCTGACGCCGATCGAGCATTTGCGCGCCATGCTGATCGCCGCGCAGTAAGCGGAGATACAACGTTTTGAACGGAGTCGAAACTATCGACTCCGTTTTTTGTTGCCTGCACCTTTGTGTGGTCAGAGTTTCGTGTCAACCTTCCCCGTAATCACCTCAGACGCGCCCAAAACACGCTGAAAACACGCCAAACGCCTATACTGCCCATGAAGTTCAACGGAACTGACGGTCAACCAATCAACACTTTGTCTTGAGGAGACAACAGCATGGCAACAAAAACTGACTCCAAACAGAATCCGATTCGTTTCAAAGTGGGCTATGACGGCAAACCCGACAAGCCGATCAGCGCCCGGCTGTATGCGTTTGACGCGCGCGGCCAACTTCTGACCAGCGCGCCAGTACGCGATGGTGAAGCCTCGCTCAAGGTGACGCCCGATCAGTTGAAGCGCGCCCGCCTGTTTGTCGCGCCCGACCTGCCCAAAGGCCGAGGTGAGACGCCGAC
>JAUQXD010000567.1 GCA_030834835.1 Thermoflexales bacterium
ACTGGTATAATCTTTGAAACAATCGACAGTGGAGCGTGCGTTGAGGCAAATCTCGGTGGGTCTGCTCGGGCCCTTTGAAGTCAGGATCGACGGCGAGTTGGTGACCAGGTTCGAATACGCCAAGGTGCGAGCACTATTGGCTTATCTGGTCATGGAGTCGCATCGACCCCAGACTCGCGCGACACTGGCGACACTGCTCTGGCCCGATCAGCCCGATCGCGCAGCGCGCAGCAGCTTGAGTCAGGCCCTGACCACGTTGCGCCACGCGCTGGGGGATAAGACAGCCGATCGGCCTGTGCTGCTCACCGGAGCAGATACGGTTCAGATCGATCCCGAAGGTGCGATCGAAGTGGATGTCGCGCAGTTCCTGTCGCTGTTGCGAACTTCAGACGCCCATGCGTCCGATCATCGCAGCTGGCGAACCTGCACGCCCTGCGCCGATCGATTGCGACAAGCACTGGCGCTGTATCGCGGCAACTTTCTGGCCGAATTCTTCCTTCCCGATAGTACGGTCTTTGAGGAATGGACGGCGCTGCACCGCGAACACTTGCGGCAACGCACGTTGAGCGCGATGGAACGACTGGCCGAGTGGGCGCAGTGGCGCGGCCTCTACAGCGAAGCGATCGAATATGTGCGGCGTCAGGTCGCGTTGGAACCGCTGCTGGAGGTAAACCAGCGCACCCTCATGCGCTTGCTGGCCTTGAACGGCGAAGTGACAGCGGTGTTAACACATTACCGGCAGCTGGAACGGCTGCTGGCGCAAGAACTGGGGGCAGCACCCGAAGCTGCCACCACCGCTTTGTTCGATCAGATCCGGCACGGCAACACGACTAACCTGCAACCGCGCCAGCCGCCGTTTGCTGTGCCCGCGCCGCCCACGCATTTCATTGGCCGCTTTCAAGAAACGCAAGCAGTGTGTGCCCGTCTGCAAGACTCGCACGTGCGCGCCCTCACCATCACTGGCACAGGCGGCATTGGCAAGACGCGATTGGCGCTCGAAGTCGCCCATCACCTGCGTTTCGATTTCGAGGACGGGGTGCACTTTGTCGATCTCGCGCCGCTGACCGACGCAGCGCTGGTCGTCGACGCGATTGCACATGCGCTGAATGTCCCGGAGCAGCTCGGGCAAGATCGCGCGGAAGCGCTGCGCGTCCATTTGCAAGCGAAACACTTGCTGCTCGTGATCGACAACTTTGAACACGTCATGCCGGCCGCGTCGCTCATAGCCGATCTGTTGGCGGCGTGTCCCGCGTTGAAGGTGTTAGTGACCAGCCGCGAACCGCTCAACCTGCGCGCCGAGCAGCAAGTCGCGCTGGAGTCGCTTAGTGACGCCGAAGCGGTGCAGCTCTTTGTGGAGCGCGCTCAGGCGGTGAGCGTTCAATTTGCAGCTACTGAAGACCACGCCGCCACTTATTCCGAAATCTGTCGACGATTAGACGGCCTGCCGCTGTCGATCGAATTGATCGCCGCCCGCGCTCGGACGCTCGATCCGATCGAAATGCTGCGCCAACTCGATCGGCCGTTGCAGGCCCTGACGCACGGCCCAAGTGATGCACCTCAACGTCATCAAACGTTGCGCAATGCGCTCTGCTGGAGTTACGATTTGCTGCAGCCCGAAGAGCAGCGCGTGTTCAGGCAGCTCAGCGTGTTCGCCGGTGGATGCACAATCGAGGCCGCGCAGGTCGGGACCGGTGAATCGACTCCGGTGCTGCCTACATTGGAGGCACTGCATCAAGCCAGCTTATTGCAACCGCAGGTCAGCGCCGGCGAGACACGCTTCGTGATGTTGGAGACCCTCCGCGAGTTTGCGGCCGAACAATTAGCGGAACAAGGTGAGGCCGAAGCCGTCCGTGAGCGCCATGCGCGCTACTTTGCGCGCTTTGCGGAGTCGGTTGAGACGGAAGTGTACGGCGCGGCCCGGGCAACCTGGATACAGCGACTGGACGCTGACCACGACAATCTCCGGTCCGCCGTGGCGTGGTGCATTGAGCACGCGCCCGTGATCGGGTTGCAGATTGCGGCGGCGCTGGATCGCTTCTATTTGCAACGCGGATATATCCGCGAGGGCCAGACTTGGTTGAAGATGTTGCTCGATCGTGCTCACCTCGCGCCGCCGCCGCTGCGCGCCAAAGCGTTGATGATCAGCGGCATCCTGCTATACCACAGTGCTCAGTATGCAGAAGCGACGGCGGACCTCACAGACAGCCTGGGCATCCTGGAGACGCTGAACAGTGATCAAGAAAGCATAGCGCGCATCCACAATGTGCTCGGCAACGTCGCTTTGGATCAGGAGCAGATCGATCGGGCGATGGAGCACTATCGGCTGGCGATTGAAATTCGCCGCGACCTGGGAAATCTTTTTGGCGTGGCGAGCGTGTTGAACAATCTCGCCCTGTGCAGTCATGCGCGCGGTGAACTGGACGAAGCCGAGGTGTTGTTTACGGAGAGCCTGAATCTCTATCGAGAAATCGACGACCGGTGGTCGGCCGGTTCATCGCTGGGCAACCTGGCCTCTCTGGCACTCACTCGCGGTGATGCGCAACGCGCGCGTGACTTGTACGAGGAAAGCCTGGATATTCGCCGGGAGCTGGGCGATCTGCGCGGCGTGGGACTGGCGCTCAATGGGCTGGGGCAAGTGGCTCTACAGCTGCACGATCCCGTGACGTCCCGGACACACTTCGTTGATGCGTTGAAAGTGCTGGTCGAAGTGAATGACTACGTCGCCGTGGCCGAAAGTCTGGTGGGACTGGCGGCGGTCGCGCAGACCGTAGATGAACCGGAACAGGCGGCGAAGCTGCTTGGCGCAACGATGGCCATCAGTGAGGATCACCATACGCCTTTGAGTTCTGACACACGCAATAAGATGACGCCGATGATCGAAGCCGTGTGCGCCGCCTTGGGCCAGGTCCATTATGAAGCCGCCTGGGCCAAAGGGTGCGGCCTTACGCTGGAACAGGTCATCAATCAAGCGTTGGAGCACGTGAGTTAACCGGATTGCCAACGCAAGAACATGACTACCTCAGCGCCGCCACTTATCCCGCCGTTGATAGTCAACCCTGACGCTTGATATGCGCACCTTCGGCGGTTGGACTGCACGCCGTGTTGGTCGAGACCTTCTATTGATTCGGGATACGACCCCACGCCTGAATGAAAACAGACGAAAGGACCAGCGTTTCAGGATCTTCCAGATGGTTCTTCAAAGCGGCGGTCAAATCGTCGAGTTCGATTTTTCCGATCAGGTTCTTTTCCAGGATGCGACCTCGCGCGTTCTCTACGAATTCGAGCAACAGCGTGCGGCGCCCATGACCTGGAGGATATATGTGAACCGATGGGTTCACGCGAATATCGACCAGTCCGGCTGCTCTCAACATGCGCGGTAGCTTGAGGCCGATTGTCCTGTCGATGCCGTTCATCTCCGCGTACGTGTTGAGTACCTGTAGAAGACGTGGCTGGGCAGGAAGAGGCGGGTCGTATCGCTGTGTCGTCGAATCTGGTTCGTGTAAGGCGATGACGCCACCCGGTCGGACCAGCCGAACCATCTCTTTAACGAGCAATTCCGGTTTGGGCACATTGACCAAAACCAGGCGTGCAGTGGCGAGGTCGAACGATGCCTCGGAAAGACCGGTTTCGCGAGCATCTCCGCAGAGAACTTCGACGTTCGTCAAGTGGCTGTCAGCGACGAACTTTCGAGCGCGCTCCACTTGCTCAGCACTGCGCTCTACACCGATCACCTTGCCGTTGGCGCCGGCACGCTCAGCGAGAAGAGCGAGACAGCCCCGTGGCCCGCAGCCGATTTCGACAACTCGCGACCCTTGCCGACATCCGATTTGATCAAACAGCCAGCTTGATTCATGGGCAAGCTCGAGCGCCTGTCGCTCCAGGCGCTCTTGCTCTGCAGGCCGGTAACCCAGTAAGTACGGATCAGATTCGTTCATCTTATCACCTTCCCCAATAGTGATGCTCTTCTCTACGACCGCCCAACGCCCTCGCTGTCACCCGCCGCCAGGTCACATTTGCACCGCGTTGCGCGCTCGCACAGTGCAGGTGTACCCGCCACGTAATTGCGATGGCCCGCCGGAGCCGGTCAGCGTGATCAGATTATCATCAGCGTGTCGCAGCCAGTCGCCCACCGCGACGAGTTCGGCGTCGCGACCCAGCAGGCGCGTGGGCGGCGTGGGCAGCGTATTGAGCGGCTGCGGCGTGCTGGCCGTGGGCGATTTGCTCGGTTGCGCGCCGACCTCGAAACTTTCACTCAACAACATCGCCAGATCATTTTCGATCAGGTCACGCAATTCTTGCGCGGTGGTGAAGGATTTGTAGGAGACCCGATCGTCGCGGCGAATCCGATCGAGCAATTCGGTGAGGCGCGGTTCCCGATCGGGCGCGGGTGATTTGAGATAGATGAGTTTGGGTCGATCGCCAACGAGATTGTATTCATCCTCGAGGCCGCTGATCGTCATATCGGGCGCGACCCCGCCATACTTCTTCCAGTACAGGCCGATGAAGATATGCGACTGATCAAGGTAGGCGCGATCGAGGTCTTGCGGTGGATGCGGCCGCGCGCCCTGTTCAAACAGCATTGGCGCTAGGCGCAGACGCTCGATGGCCTTGCGCGCGGCCTGGCGCTCGTCGGCAAGTTCCTGTAACGTCGACGAGACGAACACGCGCAGACGCTGATCGGGCGTGCGGATCAAACGAGTTGAGTTGGTCATCGGGCAACATGCGGAGCGGTTGATGGCTGGTCAACTGCTGTGCAGTTAGTTTACCACGTGCTATGCGCCCAGATCAAGCCCTCGCGCCGAAGCCCGTCTCACGCGCGCGGACGATCGGCGCCGTCTTGAGAGGAAGTGAAAGTCCGCAATCAGTAAGGTCAAGATGCCCTGCGCTGGCTCGTTCAATGTGTGGATTGATCACAAGTTGCCTATGGACCTGGCTGTGTTGAATGCGGCTGAAATCTTAAGCGCTAAAGCATTATCGTGCGATCTTTTAGGGCGTTAGCGGCTGTCCGCACTATGGATCTCTGTCGCTGATTGTCGGATCTGGAAGATAAGTTTCCCCCGCGATCTTGATGAAACGAGGTTGCCTCAGCGAAATATTGAAGTGGGTGACCCACTTCAACGCGAAAATTGGGGGCGGCGTTAAGATTCAGGGCAAACCGCTACCGACCTGTCATGATCATCAAGAGTGCGGAACAGCCCGTTATTTGAGCCGCGCCGAATTCGCCAGCGGTATCAAAGGAGCGGAAAACCTTATCCGAAGTTAGATTGGCCGGCTAGATCGAGCACCCACTGTCAAGACTGCGTGAGTCTGGACAGCGTGACAGCCGCCAGCGCGATGCGCGTTTCGCGGTGCATATGGGTTCCCCCATTTTCGGTGAACAGGTCGCTAATCTTAGGATAGCTGTCGATCGAATGGGGATCGTGACCCGTCTGAACTGCTTCGTTGAGCGCGGCCAGTTCGGCTGCGGTCAGGCCCTCGGTGGCCGCCGATACAATCGGGATGAGCAAAGTGGATGTCTGCATGCCGCCTCCAATAATTTGTCGAATACCGCATTACGCCCAGGCCCAGAGCAGCCCGTTGGCCAACACTGCGAAAAGGTAAAGCCCCACACCAAACGCCGTGTGATTCATCAAACTCCGAAGTCTGGCCTGTGTAGGATTTGACGTCTTTGAAGCAGCAAAGCCCAGCCCAAATGAAGGTTGCAGGATGAAGAATGGCGCCAGGACCGTGACGACCCCGAAGCCGATGGCAGGCATCAGCGTCGGATGCTGAAGCCAATCGGGACCGGCGACTGCCACGAAAACGCTGGCGAATGTGATGCCAATCAGGTAGTGGGCGATCCAGCCTACCGCGCATTCAGCGCTCTTCGGTGGCGTAGCCCCAATATTGGAATGCCGAAAGGTTCCTGCTGGCATGTATCGCAACCAACGTCCGACCAGACAGATGTTGGAGGGAGTAATCTTGAAGGCCTGTTTGAGCAACAGCCCCCAAAGATCAAACGTGAGCGTTGCGCCAAGCCCCATGAGGATGGCGCTGATGAGTGAAAGAGCGAGGGTATTCATGAATCACCTGTCGTTTGCTAAGCCCGTCACCGCCCGAGTCTGGGTAAGAGTTCGACTCCCGCCCAGATCGGGTGCGACGCATTTTCAGAATCAGTTTTGCTGGGCCATTGTGATGACGACTTTGCCTCGGGCATGGCCGGTTTCAAGATACCGGATCGCTTCAGCCGTTTCGCCTAACGGATAACATCGATCAATGACGGGGACGATTTTACCGGCTTCGATCAGCTCTTTCACGAACGTCAAATCATCTTGATTGGGTTTCACCGTTCCCATCATGCCGATGCGCTGACCACCGACCTTTGATCGGCGCGGCCCGAGGATCATGTGCTGGAACATCAAGCGCAGAGTGGTGAAGCCTGCAATGACGCACACCCCTTGAGGCGTCAGCGCACGCTGGTAGTCCGCAACGGACCGATTCCCCACGGCGCAGTAAATCAGATCATACTGCTGCCCATTCTGAGTAAAGTCTTGACGCGTGT
>JAUQXD010000568.1 GCA_030834835.1 Thermoflexales bacterium
GTCCGAGGAGTCGCCCGTTACGACGATCGGTGCGACGGCCACAAAAGTGGCGTTGGTGGGCGCCAGCGTCGGCGGCACAGCGGTGGGCGGCTGCTCGACCTGCGGCGGCTGCGTGGCCGGCACGATTGCCACGGACACGGCCGTCGCTTCAGGATTCGGCAAGGCGGTCGCGGCTGATCGGTTGTCGGGCGTAGTCGTTCGATTGGTAACCGGTCCGATTGGCGTCGGCGTTGGCGTGGGTGCAACCGTGCGGAGCGGGCCAGGCGTTACCGTCGCCCCCTGTGCGGCAACCGATGTGATGAACGGCGTTGGCGACCGTCCGGACGTGGGCGACGGTCCCGGCGTGGGAGACAACGTTGCGGTGGGCGTCGGCGTACGCGTCCGCGTTGAGGTGGCTGTAGGCGTGGGGGTAGGGGTGAAAGTGGCGGTCGGATTGCCGCCCGAAGGCGCGGTGGTGGCCGTGCGGGTAGGAGTGGCCGTCGGTGTGTGGGAGGGCGTCAGGGAAGCCTCGGTTCCCGCCAGAACACCAATGGCCGGAACCGTATCGTTTGGGGGTGTGGTATTGATGACCACCAGGCGATACCAGTAGGTGACGCCAATCGTCAGATCCAATGGGTCATCGGCCACCGGATCATACGTCCAGCCCGACAGTTGGTCGCCCACCGCCGGGATAACTTCGGTAATGTCCACATAACCGCTGCCAGGCGATGTGCTGCGTTGAACAATGAAACCCACCGTGTTCAACTCGGTGGCGGTCTCCCACGTAATGATTACTGTTTCATGCTCGTCGTACCATGCCGCCCGAAAATAGTTCAACGTGACCGACGCGACGGCGCGCCGCCCGACCGGTGCCAGCAACCCGATCAGCAGAGCCGCGCCCGCCACTCCTATTAACCAGCGTGTCCATCGCCGACGAGATTGAGACATGATCATTCGTAACCCGTAATCAGTCCCTTAGCGGCCAACTGCGACACAAACTCCAACGTGTCAGATTCGGCTACCGACTGCTCTACCTGGTACTCGGCGCAGATCGCCGCTGCCATCTCGCGCACGGTGTGATGGCCATCCGTCAACGCCCAGAGGCGCGCGCCTACTTCATTCAACACCTTTACTTCGCCTTTGTCGGGCAGCACCAGCACCGCTTCGTTTTCAAGTTGCCGCCCCTGAACCGAGGCGTTGGGTTTGGGCCTGGAATCCAGCGTCAGCATGATCGTTTCCTCATCATTAATGAATCATTACGGGCAAGAAAATGGGTGGCCAACCACCGCACAGCACGGCGACCGGCGGAATCACATCGTCGGGCGGCGTGGTATTGATGACCACTAGGCGATACCAGTAGGTGACGCCAATCGTCAGATCCAACGGGTCATCGGCCACCGGATCATACGTCCAGCCCGACAGTTGGTCGCCCACCGCCGGGATAACCTCGGTAATGTCCACAAAACCGCTGTCGGGCGAGGTGCTGCGTTGAACAATGAACCCGACTGTATTCAACTCGGTGGCGGTCTCCCATGTAATAACGACTGTTTCAAGATCGGCCCACCACTGGGCGCGAAAATAGTTCAACGTCACCGACGCGACTGCCCGGCGCGGCGCAAACATCAGCACCGCGGCCAACACGATTGACACGATCAGGCCAATCGCATAGCGTTTCAACGGCGAGTGAACTAAGGCCGACATTTTTTGCTCGACTCGATCGGGTTGGCGGCCGCGATCACTTCGTGCGCCGCGCGCTGATAAGCGGCCGAGTGCTCGATCGCCGCCACCACCCGGCCCGATTATACCAGCGAATCGCGTCGCAATCAGATCAACTGCGCCGAACCAGCGGCAGATAGATTCGATATGGCTCGATGGCAGTGATCAACGCGGCCGTGGCAAAGGGCAGCGAACCGCCTTGCGCCGTCGCCGTGACAATCGTAGTAGTCTGTCCCGTCGCCGAGGCAGGCACTTGCACGTAGACGTTGAAATTCTGGCCCGCCGCAGCAGCCAACGGCCCGACCGTGGCCGACGAGACTAACGACGCCCACGGCCCGTGACTGACCAATTGGAAGATCGTCGGAATGTTGCCCGTATTCGTCAAACGCAGTGTATAGGTAACAGGCTTACTGCGTTGTCCTATGGCGGCTACACTCGACGGCGCAAGCGCCACGCCATACACGGTGTTGGCCGTGGTCGTGAGCACGGCGCTGACCTGAGTAGCATCGCCAGATGATTGGACACGCACGCGCACCGTATCGGCATTGCCCAGCGTCACCGTCGGTGGCACGGTCACCGCCACCACAATGTTGGCGCCTTCACCGGGCGGCAGTATCAGGGCCGTCGGCAGACTGACCGGCCAGGTTTGACTGACTGCCGAAATCGCCAGCACGTCCGTCATAAACGCCGAGTTCGTCACGCGCAAGGCATACGTCACCACCTGCCCGCCCAACCCCGCTCGTGTGTCGGCGGCCGGAGTCAGCGTCAACGCATATGTCGGCAACTTCAAAGCCGGATCACCAAACGTGGTAAACGTGTGTACCAGATCGAGGTCGTTGCCCGTGGCAAACACCTGCAATTTGGCCGCCAGTGTAGCCGGCCCGAGCCGCTGCACACCATTGGAGAATATCGCCGTTAAGAAGCCCGCATCCAGCGAATCGTGGCCGTTCGTCAGGCCCAGCCCGGTGGGCGAGAATGCGGCTACCGCGCCGCCATTCGCCGCGCGCACGTTTACTTCGGCCAGGCTGCTGGTGGTGGTGACTGCGGCATGCATCCAGTAGCCATCCAGACATGTCATGGACAATAGAATGGGCAGTCGGTTCGTATTGGTCAACGTCGGCACATCGGCATTGACAAAGACGCGCTCATCGGACCACTGCGCGGCGCTGCCATGCCCGGTATAGTTGACAAACAACGCGCCCGTCAGATTGAGCGACGTAGTCAAAGCGTAATTCAGCGCCGGACACGGGTTGTTGAACGGGCAGCCCAGGTCGTTTTCGTAGAGCCGATCGACAGCGTAAGCTTTGGACAGATAGCTGATTGCCGCCTCGGACGAGGCCACAAAGTCGCCGGCCCCTTTCGGGTCGGGGATATTGTCGGAGACAAATGTCACGCGGCGTTGATAGGGCTGAATGCCGCCCTGCTCGTAAGCCAGCGTCTTGCTCACTACCGCAGTCAACTCGTTAAGATTATTCACCGGCAGCCGGCCAATCGCCAGGTCAGGCAAAATGTCGTTGCCAGACACGGCCGCCAGATCGCTGCTGCTATCTACTTCGCCCTGCCACGGGTCAACCCAGGCCAGGTTGGGCGGCATGTAGATCGGCGTATCGGCGGGCGTGCCATAGTTGGGAATCTTGTATCCCTTAAAGTTCCAGTGACCGTCGCCCACCAGCACGGCATAGGCAGGCGCAGGTTGGGGCCAGTTGAGATAGGCATCCCGCAGGAAGTTCTTGATCGCGATCGGGTGGTAGATGCCGTCGTTGTATTGATTGTAGATGTCGGCCACATCGATCACACGCGTGCGCAACCCCTGCGCCGATCGCTGATCGGCCAGCGGCTGAACCGCCGTAATAAACTCGCGCGGCGCGATGATCACATAGTCCGCTCCTGCCCCGCCCGATAGGTCCGGCGGCGCGTAACGGCTGATGGATTTGGGCGACTGGATCTGATCCGCTCCGACAACAAAATAGGTCACAGGCGAAGTGTGCGTCACCTCAAAGGTGGCCGTGAACAGTCCGCCGCCCGACAGGATCGCCGGTGACAGCACCTGGCGCGGTTGCAGCGGATTGGAGATGTCCAGCACGGTCAGCGTATCGGTCAAGAACTGGCTGACCCGATATTCACGCGGGCCGGTTTGATCGGCACGGAACGTCAGTTGATTCGATTCGGCCTCAAAGCGCCGTGCGTACTCCACTTCAAACCAGTCAAAGTACAGCGTGTCAATCGACATGCCCGGCATCAGCTGCGCGTTCACTGTCAACGTCAACAGGCCAGAGTTGAGCTGCGCCTGGAGCAATTGGCCCTCCAGTCGCTGGCGCACCTGTCCATCCCAACTGACGTCGGCTACCTGGATGAGCGGCGAATTGACAAACAGGCGCACCCGATGATCCGGACTGCCGGCCGAATTATAGGTTTCGGGCGCGATTTCAGCGCGCACTGTCGCAAAACCGGGCGTAGCCGCCACGGCGCTCAACGTCGTGGTATAGGTCTTCGTGAGTGTGCCAATCACGCTCAGCTTTTCCCAGAAGAACACATCAACACTGCTAAAGGTGACGGTGCGCCAGGTACCCGCCTTCTCGGCATGCACGATGGCTGTGTAATACGCCGGGACAGACGCCGTCCCGGATGGCGTTCCGTTGGACATATTCATTCGCAAGCCCGGTGAACCACCCGTCGTCAGCCAGTAGACATTGTCATTCGTATACAACTCCACCATCTGTGCATTGAACGTCGGCCGCCAGCCATTGCTAAAGGTCAACCAGTGGTCGCTTTCAGAAGCGTAACGGGCCGCAAGAATGTCGCCCCGCAGTTTCTGCCCGTAAAACACGATCGAATCGCCCGGGTCAAAGTGACCATCCGCCTCACCCGTGACCTCGATCGCAACCTCTTGCTGCTGGCTCGTCAAGTGAAACGTGCCGGGCACAGTGTTCGTCACGTCCACGCCCGCCGCCAGTAAATCGGCATAGGTCAGGCGATACAGTCCGTCACGATCAACTACGATCTTCGTGCGCGGCGTCAGGTCTACCGCGGCGCGGGCGGCCGTCACCGGCGCAGCTCGCCAGGCGCGCGCCTGATCGTAGTTGAGCAACATGCCGCGCAATGAGTCGTCAAACGGCGACGCTTCGGCGCTGACTGATTGGAACGCGCGGCCGTCCGATCGCTCGAACGTCACTGCCACACGCAGCCGGCGATGCCACGTCAACTGACCGGTGCGCGGCTGATATTGAAACGGATATATCTCCACACGCACAAGCCGTTGATCACGCAACCAGGCATCATCGGCCAGGCGCGCCACAGCCGCAGGAAAAACAACCGAACTGGCATACGCCCCGGCATCGGGGATCAGGCGCAATTCACCCGGCTGCAGGTCGTCAAGCGACGGCACGGCCGTTGGCGCGGGAGTCAGCCAATGCTGGCCGACTACTGGCTGCGCCTCATCGCTAAGAACGCGCACGGTTACGCGCGCATCGGGCGGGACACCCAGCAACGCACTCGCCATTGGCAGCTGCGGCGAACCGGCTTCGCCCGTGGCATTCAGGCCATCGACCTTCAATTGCTCAAACGCGCGGCCATCAATCACCAGCGGCGCAAGTTGATAATCCGGGGTGAAGAGTTCCAGTACGACGCCAGTGGCATCAGATCGCAGCACATGCAGGCTGGCAACCGGAGGTTCAAGCGGCTGACTGGCTTCAACTGGCTGCGTTGTCGCCAGTGTCGGGCCAGACACTCCTGTCAGGATTACAAAGAGGATCAGCGTCGACCAGGCAACAGTCGCGCACAGTCGAGCCATGCCAGTGATATTGGATCTCATACTTGCTCCAGTAAGTTTGCGCAACATGCGCCAGAACTACAAACGGCGGGCTTCGTCTTGGCAGACGAGGCCCGCCGCAAATTGTCACACAGCAATGCACTTGACCGCCCATCACGGGCGGTATTCACATGATCACCAACTGAACCAGGTGATTACTGGGGGTTGGCCGGATCAATACCGAGCGGATCGATCAAGTTGCCACCACCCAACGGCGAGCCGGCGCGCGTTTCCAACTTCAATTCATGTACAATGGCAGGCTTGACGTACAGATTCGCGGCTTCGGACACAACTTCGTGACTATTAGACATGATTTCTCCTGTGAGTGAATGAGATGACAAACCGATTTGGCTGTGGATAAAAAACAAAATCGCCAGCCTTACCTATTGAAGATTACACTAGATTCAATTGAAAGTCAAGATAGAAACGCATCAAATTGTCTACGGATTATTTGACGCGCCTAACCGCACAATCTTGTTTTGGTTTGCTGCCAGTTTGACTGTTACGTTGCAGCTATCCACTACCAGCGCCGCGTGATCGATTATCCGGGCATAATCTAGCTGACTGTGCCCGGTGACGATCAATACACAATCAGCCTGTTCCACCACCACGTCAGTCAGAGCCACCGATTCCAGCGCCAATTTTTCGGGTTGAAACACATCTGGCCCCACGGTAAATTTCGGCACGAACGCGTCGTGGTAGGACACATTCACTCCGCGCCGCAGCAGCAGTTCGATTACGCGCTCGGCTGGACTATTGCGTGCGTCGTCGATATCACGTTTGAACGCCACACCCAGCACCAACACCCGGCTGCCCTTCAGTCCCTGCCCGCGCCCCGATAATCCCTGCGACACGAGATCGACGACGTGATATGGCATACTCTCATTGACCTCTGCGGCCAGATCGATAAAGTTAGTATGGAAGTCGTATTCGCGAGCTTTCCAGGATAGATACAACGGATCGATCGGGATGCAGTGGCCGCCGACGCCGGGTCCGGGATAGAACGGCATGAAGCCAAACGGTTTGGTCGACGCCGCCCGGATCACTTCCCACACATCCAGCCCCATGCGCTCGCACAACAACGCCAGCTCATTGACCAGCGCTATATTGACGCTACGGAAAATATTCTCCAGTAGTTTGGTCATTTCCGCTGCCCGCGCGCTCGACACGATCTCGACCGGCGCGCCGATGCGGCGCAGTAGATCGGCCGCGCGCTGCGTGGCCTGGGCGGTTACCCCGCCGACCACCTTGGGCGTGTTGATGGCGTTGAATTTCGTATTGCCGGGATCGATGCGCTCCGGGCTAAATGCCAGATCGAAATCCGCGCCGGCCTTAAGACCTGTCCGTTCCAGGATCGGGCGCACCACTTCATCGGTTGTGCCAGGATACGTGGTGCTTTGCAGCACGATCAATTGTCCGGCATGCAGCCGTGGCGCGATGCTTTCGGCCGCGCTGATAATGAAGGACAAATCGGGCGCTTTGGCCGCGTCATAAGGCGTCGGCACGCAGATAAAGATCGCGTCAGCCTGCCGGATATCGTCATAGTCATTCGTGGGGCGCAACAGGCCGGTCTGCACCAGAGCGGCAATGTCAGATGCGGGCACGTCGGGAATATAGCTGCGCCCGGCCTTCAACTCGGCCACTTTGGTGGCGCTTAATTCGATGCCAATTACGGGCACGCCGCCATGACCAAATGCGACTGCCAGCGGCAGCCCCACATACCCTAATCCGATAATGGCAACTGTGTTGTCCGTCGTCAAGATATTCGCCTCAGTTTGAATGATTGCCCGCGCCGCGATCGGCCAGATCGGCCAATCGGGTGTAGCCGTCTCGCAGGATTTGTTGTAAATCGGCCGCGCACCGCCGATAATCGTCAAGCGTGCCTTGCACCGGGTCGGTGATATCGAAGGTCTGACCAATCAACTGGCTGATCATGAAGGTTCTGTCGGCGACGTCGGGGAATTCGGCGCGAATGGCTTCCTGATGGTGGCGCGTCATGACGAGGATGACGTCGACGCCGCGCAATAGATCACCGTCCAACAGCCGCGATCGGTGACCGCTAATATCGACGTTCTGCTCAGCCATAGTCGCGCGCGCAAACATCGTCGCCGGGCGCTGATCTTCGGCCCAGGTTCCGGCCGAAGCAACGTGCCAGCGATCGGCTTCGCCCAGCTGCGCGATCTGTCGGTTAAACAGACCAGCGGCCATCGGCGATCGACACTGATTCGCGGTACAGACAAACAGGATGTGGCGCATGGCGGGCTCGTGATGGGGCGAGGCGCTTATTTGTTGGAAGGCTCCAGGGAAGCGCCGGTTGAGTCGGCCAGTGGCGCGGCTG
>JAUQXD010000569.1 GCA_030834835.1 Thermoflexales bacterium
AAAAAGCAATTGCGATTCTTGAATATAACATCTCCAATTTTCCCAAGTCTGCTAATGCGTACGATAGTTTAGGGGAAGCCTACCTGATCAAAGGTGATAAAGCCCGGGCAATTAAGAATTACAGAAAATCGCTCGAATTAGACCCAAACAACCAGAACGCCGCAAGATTGCTCCGCGAGTTGAAAGAGAAGAAAGAAACGGCAGACGCATAATTTGATAGTCTCCCTGGTGAGTGTTGGTAGAATGTAATCGAACCAACCTCATTGAATCAGGGAGCGCGATGTCAAAGTTAGTCCAGCCGGGCGAGTTCTGCCCAAGTCCAGAGTGCGCTGATTATGGGAAGCTACAAACCGCAGCGCAACGGAACATCATCAAGTTTGGGCGAGCCCGCAATGGTCAACAACGCTATCAATGTCGCACCTGTCAACATACATTCACGGCCACCAAAGGGACCTTGTTTTATCGGCGACAGACCCCGGCGAGTGAAATCATCAAAGCGCTTGCCCAACTTGCCGAAGGCAATCGTATCAGTAGCGTAACCCGCGCCACCGGCCACAAGGAAGATACGATTCTCGCGTGGCTTCGGGAAGCGGCGACCCACGTGAGCCAGATCGAAGCCGTCCTGATGGCGGAGTACCGCATCCCGCGTGGTCAAATCGACGGGCTGTGGGCCTATGTCGGCAACAAAGGCGAAAAAAGGACTATCCTGAAACCGAGACGACCGGCCAGTTCTGGCGATCCACAATGCTCGACATGGACACCCGACTCCGCGTCGCGCGCGGCATCGCGAAAACCGAAACCGAAGCGGCTCAAGAAGTCTTCCAAACGTTGAAGACGCGCGGGCATCCCGATGCGCCACCCCCGACAATGTCGGATGGCTGGGGTGGCATTGATAACGCCATGATTGCCGTCTATGGTCAGGTGCCGGAATACACGGGTCGGGGCCGACCACCGACGCGTCAACAGCCACAACCGGGCTGGCAATATCTGCAAATGGTCAAGCATCGTGATGAGCGTGGCCACCTAGTCGACACCGAATTGCGCGTCATTTTCGGCCAACCGGAAGAAGTCTTGGCGTTGTTCGGCAAGAGTACGGCCTACATCGAACGGACCCATTTGACGATGCGCTTGTTCAATGGACGACTGGTGCGACATACGTTGGGCTTCTCTAAGGACGTGAACTTGTATCGGGCCTCTGCGGCTTGGGAGGACGCCATCTACAACTTGGTCCGCCCTCTCAAAACACTGCGGTTGGCGATTCAAAATGTCCCTGGCCGCCGTTGGCAACCGCGATCACCGGCGATGGCTGCCAGACTGACTGATCATCTATGGACTGTTAAAGAACTCTTGACAACCGTTGCGCTCCCCAACACCTGAAAGGGAGACTATCCAATCGAGGGGATTTACAAAAGCACCGATAGCGGCAGTCACTGGATTACAGCCAGCACCGGCTTAACTGTCTCGGTTGCGACTACGCTGGCAATTGATCCGCTGACATCAGGTAATCTGTATGCGGGCACTCATGCCGGAGTCTTCAAAAGCACTGATGGCGGAGCGCAGTGGCACTTTAAGAGCAATGGCCTGATGGGTCAGAGAATATTAA
>JAUQXD010000570.1 GCA_030834835.1 Thermoflexales bacterium
TGTATCGACCTCGCGCGACCAGTCGAAAGCCGCGCCCATGCGCTTGAGTTGCTCTTCGCGAAAACGGGCGATGTTGCGGGGCATGACCAGCGCCGGGTTCTGGCCCAGTTTCAGCGCGTAGTTCTCGCCGTGAATGCCAAAGGCGTCGAAGCCCATCGGCTGAAAGACGGCGTAACCGTTCATGCGTTGATACCGCCCGTAGGTGTCCGCGCCGCTGTAGGAGTAGAAGTGGCCGACATGCAGCCCTTCACCGGAAGGGTATGGAAACTCCATCAGGTTGTAGAAGGGGCGCTCCGCGCGATCGAGATCAACTCGATACAGGTCAGCTGCGTTCCAGCGCGCGAGCCATTTGGCTTCGATGTCGTGCGGGTTGTAGGCGAACATAGGCACCTGCTTAACATATGAAGTTATAACGGTTGGGCATATTGTACCCGACACTGCGCTGCACGGTGATCACGAGCGATGAAAACCCGATCAGGGCGACAGGCGACTGCCACCGAGTTGGCTCTGGCAACCAGACTGTTTCGGGACATTGATTGAGCTGCTATAATTCCTCCATCGCGCAATCATGCCGCACTTCAGGGAGGAGGCCGGCCGTGACCACAACCGATTGGTTGTCCGCGCTAGCAAAGTTGTATCCCCGCGATCGATTCTTGATCGACGCCGCTGAACTCACGCCCTATGAATCCGATGCGCTGACCGCGTATCGCAGTCGTCACGCCGCGGCCGTGATTCCCCAGAGCCAGAGTGAAATCATCGAGACGGTCAAAATCTGCCATCAATACGACGTGCCCTTCGTCGCGCGCGGCAGCGGCACCAGCTTATCGGGCGGCTCACTGCCGATCAAAGACGGCCTGCTCATCGCTCTCAATCGCCTGAACCACATTCTCAAGATCGATCCACAGGAGCGGATCGCCGTCGTCGAACCGGGCGTGATCAATCTCGACGTCAGCAAGGCCGTGGCGAAATATGGCCTGTACTACGCGCCCGATCCGGCCAGCCAAT
>JAUQXD010000571.1 GCA_030834835.1 Thermoflexales bacterium
AGGAACTCACGCAGCAGGGCTTGATGCAGCCCGCGGGTTTGAAAGCGTTTGAAGCGCGCAAAGAAAACCGATCGGGCATCTACTCCTACGAACAGCGCAGCGCGGAACTGCCCCCCGAATACGAGAAGGTGTTGAAGAAAAACAAAGCGGCATGGACGTTCTTTCAGGCGCAGCCCGGCTCGTATCGCAAAGCGGCCATGTGGTGGATCGTCAGCGCGAAGCAGGAAGCGACGCGCCTCAGGAGGCTCGATCAGTTGATCGATCTTTCGGCGCGCGCGCAGCAGATTCCGCAATTCAGGTGGCGCACGAAGTCAAAGTAGCGGTGTCATGGCGAAACGACCATCCCTCCAGCGTGATGCGTGAGGTCAGAAACTCAGCCACGCCAGGTGTCATCCCGAGGAGCGCGTTCTGAGCGTAGCCGAAGAGCCTGCCCTGAGCGGAGTCGAAGGGAGTGCGACGAGGTATCTCTGGCCCGGCCAGCCACGCCGCCTACCGCACGAGAGACGGGAGCACTGCACCGCACGTCCTGTCCGCCGCACAGCGGCGGGGACGCGCTGGGCGTGTGTTCCTCGCTCCGCTCGGAATGACACTCCAGTGCAAGTTTCTGAGCAGCACTGTCTCGCAATGGCGTCTACACAGCACACTGCAAAAATCAGGATATGGACCTCAACAACCCCGTGATCAAACTTTGCCTCGCAGGCACGCAAGCGGAATTCGCGGGCCGCCTCGACGATGCGCATCGTCTCTATTTGCAAGCCTGGGAACTCGCGACCGACGATTACGAGGCCTGCATCGCTGCGCATTACGTGGCCCGCCATCAGGCCACGCCGCAAGCCACGCTGCACTGGAACCAAATCGCGCTCGATCGAGCGGAGGCCGACGATGCCGATCGGGCCGAACAGGCCGATCAGCACGATCGGGTTGGCGGGTTCTACCCCTCGCTCTATCTGGCTCTGGGCCGCGCGCACGAAGTCCTCGGCCATCACGCCGAAGCGCAGCAGTATTACGATCGGGCCGCTAAACTGGGCATAGTTCACCTGATTGACTAACTCGAAAATGTGAGATTAGAACGTCATTGCGAGCGCTTTTTGCGAAGCAATCTCAGGGCCAGTCAAAGGGAGATTGCTTCGTCGCAAACTGCGCTCCTCGCAATGACGCGTAACCGGATGTAACATTGTCAGGCGAACCCCTCCCCTTCAAATTCCCGGCGTTGTGTGTTGCTCCATTTTTGATCTTCCCGCTGCCTGCGTTTGGTGCTATGATCACGCAGACTTTCGTCTATTCAGCGCGTACCCCGCCTGAATTACCTCAACACAGATTCTGCCAGCCACCAACATGCGCCTGACCATCACCCGCGCGTTCCAGCGTTTTATGGCCCCGCCCGCCTTTGACGGCGACGAGGTCAAGACCCGCCGCGCCCGTCTGCTGACGCTGCTCATCAACGCCGGCCTCGTCGGCCTGCCCCTCATCACGCTCGCCAACCTCATCGGCGGTCATGTCCCGGCGTTCGTCATCGGGCTGGATGTGCTCTTTATGGCCGTGTATTTGATCATGCGTCAGGCGCTGCATCGCGGACACGTCGACCTGGCCGGGGCCGGCCTGGTCAGCGTGGCCTCGGTCGTGATTACGGCCATCGCGGCCGGCCTGGGCACGATTCGCACCCCCACCACCACCGCCTACATCGTGCTGGTGGTGGCCGCCGGCCTGATGTATGACCGCCGCGTTCTCGTCCTGACGGTAATCGTCAGTTCGCTGGAGATTCTGTGCTTAATCGTGGCCGAGAACGCCGGTTGGTTGCCCCGCCCGGACCTGACGGTCAGCGTCGCGCAATGGGTGACGTTTTCAGCCTTTTTGATCCTGGGCGGCATCCTGACCTATTATGCGCTGATCGAAATCCGCCAGGCGCTGCACCGGGCCGACCTGGCACTGGCCGAGCGCCAGCGCGTCGAAGCGGCGCTGCGCCGCCAGAATGCCGCACTCTCGAGCCTGCATCAGGTTACGCTCGACATGCTCAAGCATCGCGCGGTGGACGAGCTGCTGGAGGCGCTGGTGGTGAGTGCGACCGACCTGTTGGACGCGCCGTATGGCGAACTGAGTGTGCTGGACGGTGACGAATTTGTCGTGCGGGCCGTCTCACCCCGTCACCGCAGTTTAATCGGCGACCGGGCGCGTCAGGACGAGGCCCGTCTCTCGTGGCAGGCCGTCACCACCGGCCAGCCCGCCGTCCTGGCCGACTATGCCGGCTGGCCCCATCACCGCGCGATCTACGACCCGATCGCGCTGCACGCCGTCGCCACTTTTCCGATTCTGGATGGTCCCCGCTGCCTGGGCGTGCTGGGCCTGGGCCGCGACCGGCCCGACTACGCCTTTGACGCTGACCAGATTCAAATCGGCCAGTTGTTTGCCCGGCTGGCCGCGCTGGCGCTGGACAATGCCCAACTCTACGCGGCGGCGCAATCGGAACGGGCCGAGCGCAAGCAGGCCGAAGCCTCGCTGCGCGCGTCCAACGCCGAACTGCAGGCCCGCAACGAAGAGCTGGACGCCTTTGCCCACCCCGTCGCAGCACCACGACGAAAGCGGCCCGCGAGGCGTCTTTCGTCGTGCGAGCCGCCTGCGCCGCCGCCTGCGCGGTCGTGTGCGCGGGGT
>JAUQXD010000572.1 GCA_030834835.1 Thermoflexales bacterium
TGTGGCGAAAAAGAAGAACCCCACCGCATTATCCAAAGTGAGATTTGAGCAGTATCACGAAGGACCCAGCGCGCAGATCATGTACTTTGGCCCGTTCAAGGACGAAGGCCCGACGATTGCGCGGCTGCACGAGTTCATCGAAAGCGGCGGCCATCAACTGCGCGGCAGGCATCACGAAATCTACCTCAGCGATTTCCGCCGCACTGCGCCGGAAAAACTCAAGACGGTTATTCGGCAGCCGATGCAGTAGGGGCAACAAAAGCGGCCACTTCATATTGAAGTGGCCGCTTATGTTTCAGCGCCCGCCATGCCGTGTGTCGCGATTGTTTTGAACCTGCTTTCGCAGGTGGGAACCTAACCCGGTAGTTCAGCCTTGCCTTGCGGCTATCGCATCCCGACCGGAGAAACGGCTCCCGTTTTTAAGGATGTTGGCTCAAAACGTGAGAGCGGCATCACGTGCACAGCAGGACGCCACGGAATATACCACGGTTGAATCAAGTCCGCAAGAACCGGCAAGTGGGTGAGCAGGGGCTGGTCAATCGGTCAACTGGTTAATCAGTCAATTGGTTAGTCGGTTACCAATCAACCGATTGACCAATCTACTAATCTACCAACTTACACCAGCTTGATATGCAACTCCCGCAGCTGCTTCTCATCCAACTCCGACGGCGCGTCGAACATCAAGTCGCTGCCGCTGGCAGTCTTGGGGAACGATAATACCTCGCGAATGTTCGGCTCGTCTGCCATCAGCATGACCAGCCGATCGATACCGGGAGCCATGCCGCCGTGCGGCGGCGCACCGTAATCGAACGCCTCCAGCATGTGGCCGAAGCGGTGTTCCATTTCTTCGGTGCTGTACCCCAGCGCGCTGAAAATGCGAGCCTGAATATCGCGGCGATGAATACGGATGCTGCCGCTGGCGAGTTCGTAGCCATTGCACACCATGTCGTAGGCATTGCTGTACACGCGCCCCGGATCGCTCTCAATGTAGGGCAAATCTTCTTCCTTCGGCATCGTAAACGGATGGTGCGCAAACGTCCATTTCTCTGTCTCTTCGTCCCATTCAAACATGGGGAAGTCCACCACCCAGCCAAAGGCCAGCAGATCCTTCGGGGCGAGATCGAGTCGATCACGCAGATCGAGCCGCAGCACACCGAGCGCTTTGTTGGCGACGGCGCGTTTATCGGCGACGATGCACACCAGGTCGCCGGTCTTCGCCCCAACCCGATCGGCGATCGCGGCCAGCTCGTTCTCTTTCAAGAACTTGACCGCGCTGCCCTTCACGCCGTCGGCTGTGTAAGCGAGCGTGACCAAGCCCTTCGGGCCTTGCGCCTTAACCAGTTCCGTGATCTCGTCGATCTGCTTGCGCGTAAAGGTCGCGCAGCCCGGCGCGCAGATGCTTTTGATCACGCCACCCGCGGTCAGCGTGTCGGCAAACACTTTGAACTCCGCACCCTTGACGGCTTCGCTCAGATCGATCAGTTCCACGCCGAAGCGCAGGTCGGGCTTGTCGATGCCGAAACGATCCATCACTTCTTTGTGTGAGAGTTTGGGGAACGGCGTTAGAATGCGCTTGTGCGGCGTAACGGCGGGCACCATCGCGGTGAATAAGCCCTCCACCAGATCCAGCACGTCGTCGCGTTCGACGAAGGACATCTCGAGGTCGAGCTGGGTGAATTCGGGCTGGCGGTCGCCACGCAGGTCTTCGTCGCGGAAACAGCGCGCGATCTGGAAGTAGCGCTCATAGCCGGCCACCATCAGCAGTTGCTTCAACTGCTGCGGGCT
>JAUQXD010000573.1 GCA_030834835.1 Thermoflexales bacterium
GCGGCGGGTGCATTGGCGTTGACCACGCGCGCGGACAACGTCGATGCGGCGTTGACGATCGATCCAGCGCGATCGGGCCTGTCGAATTTCGCCTTGAAACTCAGCGAGAACGGCCAACCCATCGACGATGCGGCCGCCACGGTGTCGCTGCGTTTCACGTATTTAGTGCGCAGCCTGGGCACGACGAAGGCCGATGCCACTCGCGCTGAAGATGGTTCATTCGTGACCAGCGGGCCGTATCTGTCGCTGCCGGGCGAATGGCAGATCGAGGCGGCGGTGCGGCGGCCGGACGCCTTCGATGTGTTTGCGGCCTATCGGGTGAAGGTGAATCTGGATGGCGCGATCACGGTCGCGGGCGGGGTAACGATCTTCGATCAACTGGCGCGCTGGCTGTCGATCTACAATCTGCCGTTCGGGGGCAGTGTGGTGATCGGGTTGGGGTTGATCTGGTTGATCATCGGCTGGAAAGCGGCGCGCAATACATTGTCGCAAATCCTGTTGGTCATCCCCACAGTGATCGCCGTGCCCATCGGCGTGTGGTCGATCGTGACGTTTGCGAATGAGGCGACGCCGGGACTGGCGCTGACCAATCCGTACTTGCCGGATGATGCTTCGCTGGCGCTGGGTAAGACGTTGTTCCAGGCCAACTGCGCGGTGTGTCACGGCGAGCAGGGGCGCGGCAACGGCCCGCGCGCGGCGGAGTTGAGTTTGCAGCCGCCCGATTTTGGCAACGGGCATCTGGACATCCACACCGACGGTGATGTGTTCTACTGGATTCAGAACGGCCCGTCGCCCACGTCGCCGATGCCGGCGTTTAAGAGCACATTGAGCGAGGATGAGACGTGGCATCTGGTGAATTACGTGCGACGGCTGCGGAATGAGGAGACCTCAAGCGTAGGGGCGAGTGCCGCGCCCGCCCAATCAACGTCCGCCCCGATCGAGGCCGCGCTACCGTCGGTGTTGCAGCCCTACACGCCGCCGAGTTTCATCGCCAACGAACATGGGGCAACACAGATCATCACGCCGACTGGCGAAGCCGATGCGTTGGCGCTGCTGGCTCGATCGGATGCGGCGATGAATGCCTTGCAGTCGCTGGTGGAAGATCAGATCGTGCGCGATAACGCCGGGAATGAGTTGACGGTGCGTTTTGAGTATAACGCGCCTGATCGCATGAAGTATCAAATTGCGAGTGGCGCGACCTCGATTCAAATCGGTGAGGATGATTATCAGCCCGCACCCGACGGAGCGCGCAACGGCGGCGCGGCGTGGTTTAAGAATGCGCGCGGCACGGCCTTTGTGTGGCCCAATTTCTTTTATGCGAAGGTGGCGACCGGAGCGAAGATCGATCGGGATGATGCGCAGGTGAAGGTGGTGGCCTTTCGCTATAACGACGTTGATTTCCGCCTGGAGATTGATCCGGCGACGGGGCTGATCGGGCAGTACAGTCTGGACAGCGCGGACTTGCACGTGACGGGGACATACAGCGCGTTTAACTCCGCGCCGAAGATTGATGCGCCATAACACTGTGTGGCGTCATGCCCGCGCGTTGTCGGCGGGCATCCATAGCCTCTTGCCAACGGCCAATCTGGATGCCCGACAGATGCGTTCGGGCATGACGATGAGCGGGCGGCGCGACATTGAGACGAGCGGACTGCCCATGACAGTCCGCTCGTTGTTATAGAAACTTGTCAAGCACTACAGAAGCGATTCTGTCTATGGCGAAACGACGAGCTGGCCTTCTTCGCCGGCCGCGCGATGCCCCGCCAGATCACAGTAATACTTGAAGGTTCCAGACGTATGGGGCGTGAAAGTGAATTGAGTTTTTTCACCCGGCGAGACTTTGGCGTTCACGCCTAATTCGTCAATGATGAAGTGATGCTCGATGGTGCCCCTATTGATCAGACTGATAGTGATTTTCTCACCTACTCCCCCCCTTATCTCTGCAGGTCCATAGATAAACTCTGAGACATCCATCGAATAGAGTGTTGATGACTGTTTTGTCGATGGTGCGGCGGGAGGCGGCGTAATAGCGCTAATACTCTTGGGGAAAAGCACAAATTCGGCAATTCGAGGGTCATTTTCTCGAGAAATGCTGGTTAGTTGCAGATAGGTGGAAGTTAATTCACCCACCGAATATGCGGCAACAAGATAGCCTGTTTTATCATAAAGGTTTAGTTTTGTACCAGAGTCGATGAGTTCCCAGCGCACTGTGGAAACATCATTGCTACGGATGTCTACCGATTCAGCGCTGCCATCTGGTCTGAAAGTGAGCACATCACCGACATATTGGGGTTGCGGGACGTTATCCGAAAGT
>JAUQXD010000574.1 GCA_030834835.1 Thermoflexales bacterium
GGTGGGTGTGCGCGTCGCCAAGCATCCCGAGGAAATTCCCGACCTCGTCGCGTACGCGGCTCGCTAATTCAAAGACCAGACATTCGGACGCAGATTGCGCAGATGAACGCAGATGGATTGATCTGCGGAATCCGCGTCATCTGCGTCCGATTTTGTTGATGAGCGGAAACCCACAAGGTCGTATTGAAAAGGAAAATAAATGAAGGCCAAGGTAACCAGTGGTCTCTTGATAATTACCATGCTTTCCGCCTGCATTTCAAATCGGCCGGTGACAAAATCGACCGCCATTACACCGAATTCGACTACCACGCTCACAATCCCAACGCCAACTACTTCACTGCCAGGGGAGGAACCAGCAAGTACTGATAGACCAGAAGGAAATCCTTGCATCCCCCACCTTGAAACAGATAACGTCTCTTTGACTCGAACTCCGTCTCAGATAAACCTTGCTCAGTACGGTATAAATATGGCAAACAGCTCCGAACCAATTTGGTCGCCCAACGATCAATATCTAGCCTTGTCGTTGTATGAGCAAGTTAATGATAAAAGAATTTCGCACCTGGCGGTTTTGAACGTAGAGGACAACACAATTACCTGGCTGCTTGAATATCAATCGGTAGATTGGTCGAATGTAGATATTGCATGGAGTTCCGATAGCAAATGGATTGCCTTTTTACCAGGCAATGTAGCTTATGGAGATGATGGCGGTTTGTGGATTTTCGGTGTAAACAACCGGGATAAATATCATCAAAAACGAGCTACGAGCCTTGAAGGCTGGAATGAGAAAGGCCAAGATGTGTATTTCTACTACAAGGACGCCTATGGCTTTTTCAGCGTGACGACTTGGGCAGTTACAGTCGGTGAAAGATGTCCATAACACTTCCGTTCTGCCCAGTTCCGCTCAACGTCGAGCGCGCGACCGATCTGCGCAGCTGCGCCAGTTGAGCGTTACAACTAACCGTTATGGGTGACGGCGTTGCATTACTTTTGCTTAGTGAAGCTCGATATGTTGAAGAATTCCCGCCAGGCATAAAACCTCCTTGACTTTGGTTCAGTAGTGATTGAGTTTTTCATGAGAGACCGATTTAGCCAGCGCTTCGATCTCAACGTAGTTGTCGTGCTGCTCATCGTCGTGATTGCGGCGCTGCCGTTCCTGACGCGGCCGGGTTTGCCGCGCCACACCGATCTGGAATTGCACGTCTATCGCGCCGCCGAGTATGCCGACACCTGGCGCGATGGCGTGCTGTATCCGCGTTGGGCGCCGAATTTCTATTACGGCTACGGCTATCCTATCTTCAACTATTACGCGCCGTTCACGTATGCGCTGTCGAGCCTCTACAATCTCATCCCCGGCGTGGACATTGTTCTTGCCGTCAAAGGCGTGATCATCACGGCGTTTCTGCTGGCAGCCTATGGCGCGTACTTCTTCGCGCGGCGGCACTTCGGATCGACGGCAGGCGTGATCGCAGCGGCGGCCTTTGTGCTATCGCCCTATGTGCTGTTCATCGATCCGTTGATGCGCGGCGATCTGGCCGAGTTCCTGGCGTTGAGTCTGCTGCCGTGGGTGTTCCTTGTCTTCGATCGGCCTCGCTTCTCGATCGCGCAGCCACTGGTGCTGGGCGTATTTATCTTTAGCCATAATCTGCTGGCGATTATGGGCATGATATTGTTGGGATTGTATGTGCTGTGGCGCGGTTTCACCGTCGATGGCATCCGGCGCTGGCGTGGTGACTTCGTTTCGATCGGGCTGGCGCTGGCGATCACGGCGCTGTTCTGGCTGCCCTTCATTTTCGAGCGCGATGCCGTGCGCCTGAACGTGGCCGGGCCGGGACACTTTGACTATCACAATCATTTCATCCCGTGGTCAATGTTATTGTCGCCGTCACCGGCATTGGATTTCGGCGCGACTGCGCCCAAATACATCTACAATCTTGGCGTGGCGCAGTGGCTGATGTTCGTCCCTGCATTGACTGTCGGCATCCTGCGACGCAAAGAAATGGCTGGAAAAATAGCCCTGTTCTTTATAGCAATGTCCGCCCTGCTCGCGTTCTTAATCACACCACTCTCGACTTTCATCTGGGAGGCCTTCCCACCCGCCGCAATTATCCAATTTCCGTGGCGTTTCATCGGGCCGGTGTCGTTCACTTTAGCCATCGCCGTTGCATCATTATTCAGTGACGCCGCTCATGCACTACCTTTCACTCATCACTCGTCAATCGTTACTCGTCACTCGTCACTCGTTATTTTTCCTGCCCTGCTCATCACCGCCCTGCCCACGATGTATCCGCCGTTATGGGACGCGAATTTCGGCGACACCTCGCCCCGCGGCTCGATCGACTTTGAGTTGAGCGGTGTGGCGCTGGGCACAACCTCGACAGGCGATTTTCTGCCGAGGCCAGTGGGCATCGAGCCGGGACCGAATACGGCGCTGATTGACTCGTACGCGACACAGGTCAACAAGTTCGATCAGGCCACACTGCTCGACGACGCGACGGTGACCGTCGAAGCACACACCGCAATCAATGATCGATTCCGCATCGAGACAGCGAAGCCGTTTCAAGCGCGTGTGCTGACGTTTGTGTTTCCCGGCTGGCACGCGTACCTTGATGGCCGCGAAGTCTCGATCGCGCCGCAAGATCAATCGGGTTTGATGCTGATCGACATCCCGGCTGGTTCGCAGACGCTCGAACTATCGCTGCAACTGACCTCGCCACAACTCATCGGCACGATTATTTCCACAGCAACCTTAATCACCATCATCGTGCTTGGCTTGAGACGCCGCACGCCTTACGCAGTACGTATTACGCAATACGCATCCCGCACCACGTTTCTTCCGCTCATCATCACAGTGATTTTCCTCATCACCAAAATCACCGTCATCGATCGCTGCGATGCGTGCTTCCGCTACACCTCGCCCGCGGGGCAAGCGCTGGGCGCGCAGCACAAACAGATCGCGCATCTGGGCGGGCACATCGATTTGCTGGGCTACGATCTATCGGCCACGGAAGTCCAATCGGGCGGCGTCTTGCCGCTGACCGTGTATTGGAAAGCGACCGCGCTCGTGCCCGATAATTACCAGGTTTTCGCACATATCAGCGCGCCCGATGGGACGGTGTGGGGGCAATCGGACAAGTTGAATCCCGGCGATTTCCCATCAACACGCTGGCCGCTGGACAAATACGTGTGGGACGATCACAAGGTGCAACTCAAACCGGATACGCCGCCGGGCGAGTATCTACTGTCGGTGGGGCTGTATCTGTTGGAAGATGGCCGCCGCGCACCGGTGTTTGACGACGCCGGGCAAATCGTGGCGGACCATGTGGTATTGAAGACGACTATCACAGTGAGGTAAACATGAACAAGCGAGAACGACTCGAAGCAGCGATTGCGGGACAGGCTGTCGATCAAGTGCCGGTGGCGTTGTGGCGGCATTTCCCCGGCGATGATCAACAGCCCGATCATCTGGCGGCGGCGACGGTGGCCTTTCAACGCCGCTGGGATTTTGATTTTGTGAAGGTGACGCCCGCCAGTAGTTTTCAAATTCGCGATTGGGGCGTGCAGGATGTGTGGGTGGGCCACATCGAAGGGACGCGGCAGTACATTCATCGCGCCATCGAACGGGCGGCCGATTGGCGCGCGTTGGGACCGCTCGATCCGCGTGCGGGCGCATTGGGTCAGCAGTTGCGCTGTGTGAATCAAGTGTTGAGCGCCCTGCCCGATGTGCCGGTGATTCAGACGATCTTCAGCCCGATGGCGCAGGCCAAGAATCTGGCGGGCGATCGATTGCTCACGGATTTGCGGGAAAACGAGGCTGATTTCCGCGCCGGACTGGAAACGATCACACGCACGACGATCGAGTATGTGAAGGCCGTGAAGGCGACGGGCGTGGCGGGCATCTTCTACGCAGTGCAGCACGCTTCAGCGAATTTGCTCAGCCGCGATGAGTTCAGCACCTTTGGCCGCGAGTACGATCTGCGGGTGCTGAGTGAACTATCGGGCACGTGGCTGAACGTGATGCACGTGCATGGCGATCACGTTTACTTTGATCTGGTCGCGGACTATCCGCTGCAAGTGTGGAACTGGCACGATCGCGAGACCGATCCGACGTTGACTGAGGGATTGAAGCAGATCAAGGGTGCGGCCTGCGGCGGCATCGCGCGCGATATGGTGATGTTGCGCGGCCGGCCGGAAGCGGTGCGCGAACAAGTGCAGGATGCGATTGTCAAGACACAC
>JAUQXD010000056.1 GCA_030834835.1 Thermoflexales bacterium
GCCTGTTGACCTCATCGCTGTCGGCGGTGCTGGGCGGTCTGGGGCTGGCCGCTTATGCGGCTGCCAACGCATATCTGGATGCGTTCGCCCAGCGTCACAATCGGATCGATCCGACGCCGTGGCTGAGTGTGGATTGGGACGCCTGGCAGATTACGGCAGAAGATCAAGCGCATGGGGCAACCGCACACTTGGCGATCACAGCGGACGAGGGCGGAGAAGTCTTGCGCCGCCTGTTGTCGATCGAATCGGGGCCGCAGATCGTTATCTCAACCTGCAATCTAGCCGCGCGACTTGAGCACTGGGTCAAACCGCAAAGTCAATCGGACGTTGCGCCGCAGACCAACCAAGCGATCGTGCAGATGGCGCGCCCGAATTTGCAGACGGCCTACGTCGCGCCGCGCAACGAACTCGAACAACGCATGGCGCAAGTGTGGCAAAACGTACTGGGCCTGGAGCAAGTGGGCGTGTATGACAGTTTCTTCGAACTGGGCGGTAATTCACTGGCGGGTGTGCAAGCCATCGCGCAGCTCAACGCCGCGCTGGGCGTGCAAATTCCCACCGTGACGTTGTACGAAAGCCCGACGATCAATGCGCTGTCAAAAATGGTGGCGCAACAGACGGATACCGACCAACCGGCAGAGCCGGCGTATGAAGCCAATCGTAGCCGTGGCGAGCGGCGGCGGGCGCGCGCACAACAGCGCCAACAGCACTAAATGGAGCGACGGACTTGAGCGCATCATCAACCGTTACTGGGACTGAAATCGCCATCATCGGCCTGACCGGGCGCTTTCCCGGCGCGCGTGACCTGGCCGAATTCTGGCACAACCTCAGCCACGGGATCGAATCCATTCGCCCGATCAGCGACGACGAATTAATCGCCCGCGGCGTCAACGAGTCGCTGTGGCGCGATCCTAAATGGATCAAGATGTCCGCGGCGTTGGAAGACATGGAACTGTTTGATGCGGCCTTCTTCGGTTACACGCCGCGTGAAGCCGAGCTGCTGGACCCGCAGCAGCGCATTTTCCTGGAGTGCGCGTGGGAGGCGCTGGAACACGCCGGTCACGACCCCGAAAGGTATCCGGGAGCGATCGGGGTGTTTGCCGGTGCGTCCACCAACACGTACTTGCTGTTTAACCTGGCGACGAATCCGGCGCTGCTCATGTCGCTCGATCAGATGCAGATCGATGTGACCAACGGCCTCGATTACCTGGCGACGCGCGTCTCTTACAAGCTCAACTTGAAGGGGCCCAGCTATACCCTGCAAACGGCGTGCTCCACTTCTCTGGTCGCGGTGCACGTGGCCTGCCAGAGTCTGCTGAACCAGGAATGTGATATGGCCCTGGCCGGCGGCGTCTCGATTCACGTCAAGCACCCTGAAGGTTACGCTTATCTGGAGGGCGGTGTCGTCGCCCCCGATGGGCACTGCCGCGCCTTCGACGCACAGGCCGCGGGCACCGTCTTTGGCAGCGGCGTCGGCGTGGTGGTGCTGAAGCGGCTGGCTGAAGCACTGGACGATGGCGATACGATCTATGCGGTTATTCGCGGTTCGGCCATTAACAACGACGGCTCGGACAAAGTGGGCTATACCGCGCCCGGCGTTGAAGGCCAGGCCCGCGTGATCGCCGAAGCGTTGGCGATGGCCAATGTTCCCGCCGCGAGTATTCAGTACGTCGAAGCGCATGGCACGGGCACGCCGCTGGGCGACCCGATCGAAATCCGCGCCCTGACCAAAGCCTATCGCGCCCAGACGACAGCGACCCGCACGTGCGCAATCGGAGCGGTCAAGACCAACATCGGCCACTTATCGGGCGCGGCGGGCGTTTCGGGTTTGATCAAAACGGTTCTGGCCTTGCAGCATCGACAGCTGCCGCCCAGCCTGCACTTCACCCGCCCCAATCCCGAGATCGATTTCACGCATAGTCCCTTCTACGTGAACACGCACCTGACTGAGTGGACGGCGAATGGGACGCCGCGTCGCGCCGGGGTGAGCGCCTTCGGCGTGGGCGGCACCAATGCGCATGTGATTTTGGAAGAAGCACCGCAGCCGGCAGCAGGTCGCACCGATCGTCCGGCGCAGTTATTGATCCTGTCCGCAAAGACACCATCAGCCCTGGAAGCCGCCACAAAAAATCTCGCGCAGTATCTCACTGCTCACCCGGCCGTGAATCTGGCGGATGTGGCGTACACCTTGCAGCTGGGTCGGCAAGCCTTCACTCACCGCCGGACGATCGTATGTCGCACAGCGGCCGAAGCAGGTGAAGCGTTGGAAGGCCGCGCCACAGCCCGACTGCACTCTGGCACAGTGAACGTGCAAGATCGGCCCGTGGTCTTCATGTTTCCCGGCGGCGGCGCGCACTACGTAAACATGGGACGCGAGTTGTATCAAGCGGAATCGATCTTCCGTGAGCAGTTGGATCGCTGCCTCGATCTGCTCAAACCGCTGTTGGGGCTTGATCTGCGCACCGTGCTCTATCCGGCCGAACACGACAAGGCTGCGGCGGCCCATCAACTGGAACGCTCCAGTTTAGGCTTGCCCGCGCTGTTTGCGGTCGAATACGCTATGGCGCAGCTCTGGCTATCGTTGGGCCTTCAGCCCCAGGCGCTGATCGGACACAGCCTCGGCGAATATGTCGCGGCGTGTCTGGCCGGGGTCTTCTCACTGCCAGATGCGTTGGCCCTCGTCGCCGAACGCGGCCGGTTGATGGAAACATTGCCCGGCGGCGCGATGTTGTCGGCCGCTTTGTCCGAGGCAGGCGCGCAGCGGCTGCTAAACGAAGAATTGTCGATCGCCGCTATTAACGGTCCCGCCCTGTGCACCATCGCCGGGCCGGAGAAGGCTATCGAGCAGCTGGCGCAGCAATTGACACAGCAAGGCATCGATTCGCAACGTGTGCGGATTGCCGTCGCCAGCCACT
>JAUQXD010000575.1 GCA_030834835.1 Thermoflexales bacterium
GATGAAAGCCGCCGCCGACGAAGCGGGCGTGTCGATCATTGCCGGGGACACCAAAGTCGTGCAGCGCGGCAAAGCCGACGGCGTGTATATCAACACCACGGGCGTCGGCTTGATCGAAGAGGGGATCAAGATCGGCGGGGCATTGGCTAAGCCCGGCGACGTAGTGATCCTCTCCGGCCCGATGGGCGATCACGGCATTGCGGTGTTGAGCGCACGCGGCGAACTGGGCTTCGACGCTGAGGTGATCAGCGATGTCGCGCCGTTGAATCATCTCATTGCGGCGATGCTGGCCGTCAGCGATCAAATCCACGTGCTGCGTGATCCCACGCGCGGCGGTGTGGCGACCACCTTGAATGAGATCGCGAAACAATCCAATGTGGGTATTACCCTGTTTGAAAAGAGTCTGCCCGTTCGCCCGGCCGTGCAGGCGGCGTGCGAGATGCTGGGCTTCGATCCGCTCTACATCGCAAACGAGGGCAAACTCCTCGCCATCGTCGGGCGCGATGAAGCCGAACGGGTGTTGGAAATCATGCGCCACACGCGCTACGGCGAAGACTCCGTCATCATCGGCGAAGTGCAAGCCAGTTCGCCGGGCCGCGTCCTCCTCAAAACCGCCATCGGCAGTCACCGTATTGTGGATGTGCTGTTGGGCGAATTATTGCCCCGCATCTGTTAGGTTGCCCGTCTGGCGGCCAGGTGTCTTTTGGGCTGTCTTGTTGTACACTAGCAGCAGGCGCATCCCTCGCACCGGTCGGGTGCGTTAGCGCCGGGTACTTCGACAGCGCCGTTCCACGTCCTCGACCTATCCTCGCTGTCGGGCTGCCCGGTGTGAGCGGAGGTGGTTGCCATGCAGTGGCAATTCACAACGTATGCGGCAATCCTGAGTATTTCAACGATCATCGGGGTGAGTGTGGCCGCGCTGGTGTGGCAGCGGCGCACAGTGCACGGCGGCGCCAGTCTGGCCATGCTCATGTTGGCCGCCTCGGTGTACGCGGGCGCATCGACGTTGGAAGCGGCAGCTGTGGGCATTCCGGCGAAAGTCTTTTTGTCCAAAGTGCAGTACCTGGGCTCGATGACGTGCCCGCCGTTGCTGTTGGTCTTTGCCCTGGACTATGCCCGCTGTGAGCGCTGGCTCAACTGGCGCACCGTGGCGGCGGCGTTTGTCATCCCCGTTATCATCATCGGATTGGCCTGGACCAACGAAACGCATGGCTGGATCTGGACGGGTTTCCAACCCAGTCCGGCCGGCGAGAACTTGCTGAAATACGAACACGGCCCGGCGTTCGGGATTGCTGTGGCCTATTCGTATTTGACTGTAGCCGCCGCGACGTTTGTACTGCTGCGGAATGCCGCGCGCTCAACCCACGTGTACCGCCATCAGACCATCGCCATCGTCATCGCGATCGTGACCGCGTGGAGCGGCAGTGTCATGTATGTGTTTCGTCTCAATCCACTTCCGGACTTTGATTGGGCCTCAATGTCGTTTGCGTTGACGGGCGCGGCGCTGGCGTGGGGCATCATGCGCTACCAGCTGTTTGACCTGGTGCCGGTAACGCGCGAGGCCGTCGTGGAGAGTATGCCCGATGGCGTCATCGTGCTGGATCTGGCCGATCGGATCGTGGACATCAATCGGGCGGCCCTGGCCCTGATCGGTCTCAGCCACCGCCCGATCGGCCAGTCAGCCGACACGGTCTTTGTTGCCCGGCGTGATCTGATCGAACGGTTCCGGCAGTCGCCGGATGTGCGGATCGAAGTGATCATCAACGATTCCCCGGCGCCCCGCTATCTGGACATTAAGAGTTCGCCATTGTTCGATCGGCACGGGCACTTGACCGGCCGCTTGCTGGTGCTGCGCGACGTCACCGATCGCAAACAGGCCGAGCAGGCCGTACAGGCCAGCGAGCTGCGTCTGCGGCAGATCATCGATCTGGTGCCTAATCTGATTTATGCCAAAGACGCCGACGGGCGCTTTTTGCTGGTCAATCAGGCTGCGGCCGAAGTGTATGGCGTAGCGGTCGAACAGGTGATCGGCAAGACCGATGCGGATTTTGCACCGGTGCCGGCCGAGGCGGCCCATTTCCGGGAGACCGACTTACTGGTGATCAACAGCCAGTTGACCCGGTTTGTGCTGGACGAGCACATTACCGACGCGCAGGGTCAGGTGCGCTATCTGCAGACGACCAAGATTCCGTTTACGTTCCCCGATTCAACCGGGCCCGCTGTGCTGGGGGTGTCCGTCGATGTGACGGATCGGCGGCAGACCGAGGACGCCCTGATTACGTCCGAGGCGCTGTATCACACGCTGGTGGAAACGCTGCCCGTCAACATCTTCCGCAAAGACCTGGCGGGCCGCTTTACCTATGCCAACCAGCGCTTCTGCCGCTCGCAGAACAAAGCGCTGCCCGACATCATCGGTAAGACCGACTTCGATCTGCACCCGCCGGAGCTGGCCGAGAAATATCGGGCCGACGATCGCCGCATTATCCAGACCGGCCAGACCTCTGACATCGACGAGACTTATCAACCGCTCGACGGCGAGGCGTCGTGGGTGCACACGCTCAAGACGCCGCAGTATGCGCCCGATGGCCGCATCATCGGCGTGCAGGGCCTGTTCTGGGATGTGACCGAGCGCAAGCGGGCCGAAGAGGTAGTGGCGCAGCGCACGCGTGAAATGGCGGCGCTATATGAAACCGCGCTGGACATCAATACTCAGATCGATCTGCCGACGCTGCTGCAGGCCATAGTGCGGCGCGCGGCCGAACTGCTAGGCGCGCGCATGGGCGGGCTGCATCTGGTGCGTCCGGACCGGCAAGTGGTCGAACTGGTGGTCGGGCACAATCTGCCGGCCGACTTGATCGGTACGCAGCTCAAACTGGGCGAAGGCGTGTCCGGCCTGATCATGCAGACCGGTGAACCACAGCTGATTGAAGATTACGGGGTATGGCCGGGCCGCGCCAAAGTGTATGCCCGGTATCCCTTCAAGCGGGTGCTGGGCGTCCCGCTCAAAGCCGGCGGGCGCGTCATCGGCGTCATCATCCTCTCGGACGATCAACGCACGGGCCGTTATACGGATGATCAGGTGCGGCTGGCCTCGCTGCTGGCCGATCACGCCGCCATCGCCATCGAGAAAGTGCGGCTGCTGGAGGAGACTCTGCAGCGGGCCGAACGGCTGGCGCTGCTCAATCGCATCGCGCGCGCCATCGGCGCCACGTTGAACTTGAACGATTTGATGGAGATTATTTACCGGGAAGTGACGCGCGTCATGGCTGCGGACGCGTTCTTTGTGGCGCTGTACGACGAACCGACGCGCGAGCTGGATTTTCGCATCCGGATCGATCGGGACGTGCGCGAACCGGCGGAGCGGCGCCCTTTGCAGGAAGGCATCACGGGCCTGGTCGTCACCCGCCGGCAGCCGCTGTTGATCCGCAATCTTGAGCAGGAACAAGATCGCCTGCCGCCCGTCAGAATCTGGGGCACCATGCAAGCGCCGCCCTCCGTCGTCTGTGTGCCCATGCTACTGGGTGACAAAGTGGTCGGCGTCATTTCGGTCCAGGCTTATCGCCCGTATGCTTTCGACGACGCCGAGCTGGAATTGTTGACGACGATTGCCGATACCGTGGCGGTGGCCGTGGAGAATGCGCGCCTGTACGATGCGATTCAACGGCATGCGGATGATCTGGAACAGCGCGTCAACGATCGCACCCGTGAACTCACTGTGGCCTACGAGCACTTGCAAGACCTGGACCGGTTGAAGGATGAATTCGTCTCGCGCATCAGCCACGAGCTGCGCACGCCGCTGGCGAACATGCATCTGTACTTGGGCTTGTTGCAGAGCGGCAAACCGGACAAACGCGCCGAATATCAGCAGACTCTGCAGCGCGAGACGGCCCGGCTGAGCAAGCTGATCGAAGACCTGCTGGAGATTTCGCACTTGGACATGGGCCAGACGTCGATCAACCTGGTGCCGGTCGACGTGAATCATTTGATGGCGCTGCTCCAGCCCGATTGGCAG
>JAUQXD010000576.1 GCA_030834835.1 Thermoflexales bacterium
GAGCGCAACGCTAAGTGGAGTCATCTCGCCGAAGTCACTCAAGGCCACCTGTACGTGATGGTGTTCGGCAGCCGACAACAGTCCGATCTGATTGCGGAACTATCCAGTTGGATTCAGGCGACGCAAACCAAGAAAGTCGCGCTATCGGTCTGCCAGTATGTCAAAGCTATCAAGCCCGAATCACCGTCGATGTGGACTTACACCACGACCTGGGCAATCGCGTAGGAGCCAGCGCATGACCCTTCAACGCATTCCACTGACTGAAGCCGCCCGTCGCCTGAAACAGATTCGACAGATCGCACAGGATCAAGGGCTGGTCGTGTTGACCAGCCATGATAAGCCGGTGTTGATTGTCGTCGAGGTTGAGCGTGGCAAGCAGCTGCTCGAAGACACAGATCGACTGGCAAAACTACTCGCTGCGGACAACCTGCTAGGTTTCGCCCGTGCCATAAGTGCGGCTGATGAGCAGCGGTTAGGCTTCGATGCAGACTGGATCGGACAGGTCTTGGCGGACTTGCAGGACGATGAACGCGCGAGTGAGAAAACACGCATAATCCGGTGTTCTCCAACTCAATCGGCCCGTTCTCCATGAAGTTTGACCGTTCTCCACAGGCAGAACATGGATTTTGGGTCCGCCCGCGCCAAAACACGCATTATGCGTCGTTCTCCAGCCGAAAATGATCTGGAGAACGGGCGACCCTCAACTATAGTCCGGCGTTCTCCAAACCCGGCGTGAAATTGTGCAGTTTGGTGCTCGACGCGGTCGTCGCACTCAGCCGCTGGGCCGCTACTTTTTTCAGTTACGGGCGTGAGTAGACTTGTCGTGCTTCGCAAGCATCAACCACCTCCTCAACGCGATCGACAGCCAGCAGCGGCAGACCCAGATCACGGATCTTATTCAGCATCCCGTGCAGGGCAGCCTGATCGATCACCGGTCCTTCCAGGACCGTTTCACCGTTATCGAGGTTTGTGATCGTCAGGCCATCGAACCATTCGGTCCAGTGATCAGCCAGATGACCCTTGAGGCGGATGCGATAGATTTCGGACATAGGTAACTCGTCTACTCGCCTGCAGCCGCGCTGCGGCGAATCGTCGGCCGTATGGCCAGATTAGCCCGCGCCCGGCCCATACCGGTAGCCGGGTCGTAACACTTCATGCCGCTGGATCATCGCAGTTGATCTGGTTCAAGCGGTTGCCCGGTGCGTACAGCCTCTACCACGTGAAGAATGACTGCGCTGGTCTGTGAGGCATAATGCTGATTGTCCACCAACCCGGCATGCGTCGCGCCGTCGATGAGGCGCGTGAGGCTGTTCGTCGAAAGTGCCGCTTGCTGGACGAATAACTCCCGCAATGGTTCACTCGCCCCATCGCCCTGACTTCCCAGGACAATCGCCAGTGGCTTGGAGCCCAGGCCACCGGCGTTCCGGACTTGATCCAGCGCCGCCGAGAATGAGGCATCTACAGCGCGAATGGTCTCCAACGACTTCACCGAGTGAAAGAACGATTCAATCTCCAGACGCTGTTGTGGCGGTAGGTCAGGATCAGGCGAATACGACGGAATCAGGCCGAGACGAAAGATGCCGAGTTGTGCCAGGAACGGCGCCATCGCTAACTGGTTACGGTCTACACCGACGCCTTCCGGCTTGCCGAGCCGCTTCCATGCGTCTGGATTGGTGCCTTCAATCAGCACCATGCCGCTGACTTCATCTGGATACTGAGCGGCAAACATCCGCACGGACAAGCCGCCCAGCGAATGCCCGACCAGAATATACGGACCAGGAATCCCCGCATTGGTCAACAAAGCATGCAACTCCCGGGCCTGTTGTTGTGCATCGCGCGGCTCCGGGCCACTCTCGCTCCAGCCGAGCCCGGCGCGATCGTAGGCGCACACCGACGTCGTCCGGGCAATTTCGGGCTGAATCCAGACCCAGTTGGAGACTGTGCCGGGAAAGAGCGCATCGAGAATTACGGTGGGGCTGCCTTCACCAGAGCACGACAGGTGCAGTTTATAGCCCCCTATGTCCACTAATTGACCGGGAGGAGGATAATTGCGCCGGTCTATTTCGGTAGCACTGGCTTGATAGATTGCGCCGATGGCGCCCAGCGCCATCGGCGCAACAGCCAGTCCCAACAGTATTCGACGAATCCAAAGGACAAACCCTCGTGTATGTTTTGCATTGGGCGGTTGTACCGCAGTGTAACCGGATGGTG
>JAUQXD010000577.1 GCA_030834835.1 Thermoflexales bacterium
CGCGCCGCCCGCATTGATCAGCCAGTGGCGGCAAGGGCTGTTCTCGGTCATCGATGAGACCACGGGCGAGGTGTATAACGAAGTTCCCGTCATGCCGATTGTGGGGCCGATGATCGGACGGCCCGTCAGGCCGGAGCAAAAGGCCTACGTGATGCTGGTGAATCGTCCCCCGTTATTGCAACCGGGCACAATCGTGACGGTGGTCCTGGATAAGTTTCGATTTGAGCACATCGTAGTTGAACCGTAGCGAAGTTGAGTTGATCTATGAACCTTGCTCGTCTGGCCAGCAACAACATCAAAGGCAAAGCCTTTCGCAGTTTTGTGGTCGCCGTCTGCGCGCTGCTGCTGGCCGCCTTCGCGCTGACCACGACGTTGATCATGCGCGGCTCTGAAACCAGTCTGCGTCTGGCGTTGGAGCGCCTGGGCGCGGATATCGTGGTCGTGCCCACCAGCGCCGTGACCAAAGTGGAGACGGCCCTGCTGATGGGCGTGCCCGCCGATGCGTGGATGCCGCGCGCCATCTGGGATCAAGTCAAGGCGATCCCTGGCGTGGACAAATCTTCGCCGCAACTCTATTTGTCGACGCTGATAGATGCCGCCTGCTGCTCGGTCGATAATATGTTTCTGGTGGTATACGATCCGGCCACCGACTTCACGTTGCAGCCGTGGCTGAAAGAGAAATTCGGCGCAGGCCTTAAGCTGGGCGAGGTTGTCGGCGGCAACTACATCTTCACGCCGGAAGGCTCTGAAAACGTCTTGATTTACGGCTATTTCGTGACCCTGCGCGCCAACCTGGAACCGACCGGCACCGGCCTCGATCAGACGATGTTCTTTACCGAAGAGACGGCGCGCGACATCTCGCGCATTTCGCAAGATCGCGCCGTGACGCCGTTGAACATCCCCGCCGACAGCATCTCGGCCGTGATGGTGAAGGTCGCGCCTAGCGCTGACGCGCACGAAGTGGCCGTGCGCATCGCCAAAGAGATTTCCGATGTCACGCCGATCGAAAGCCCCAATCTATTTCAAACATACCGCAAGCAGTTGAGCGCCATGCTCAGCACGATGATCGTGGTGCTGGGCTTCACGTGGCTGTTATCGGTCGTGCTGATCGGCCTGGTCTTCTCGATGGCGGCTTACGAGCGGCGGCGCGAGTTGGGCGTGCTGCGCGCCCTGGGCGCGACGCGCAACTTCGTGCTGCGCTCGCTGTTGACCGAGGCCGGTCTGCTGGCGCTGGGCGGCGGCGTGGCCGGAGTTGCGGTCGTCGCGATCGGCTTAGCGGTGTTTCGCAAAGCCATCTTCGATAACCTGGGCATTCCGTTTGTTTTTCCAGATGTGCCGGGATTGTTGTTGCAAGTCGGCTCAGGCTTGCTGTTGGCCTTGCTCAGCGTGACACTGGCGGCTCTGATTCCGGCCTATCGTATCAGTCACGAAGACCCTGCGGTTGCGAGGAGGGAGTGAACCGTGATCGAATTGCAGAATGTCGCCAAGACTTATCAGATCAGCCAAGAGAATCTCGTTAACGCCGTGCGCGGCGTGACGACTACGATCGATCCCGGCGAATTCGTGGTGATTACGGGCCGATCGGGTTCGGGCAAGACCACGCTGCTCAATCTGGCGGCAGGCCTGACTAAACCCACCTCGGGCAAAGTCATTCTGGATGGTGTCGATCTGTGGGGCTTATCGGACAGCCGGCAATCGGCGCTGCGCGGTAAATCGTTGGGTTTTATTTTTCAGTTCCCCAGTTTGCTGCCCGCATTGACGACGCTGGATAACGTCCGGCTTCCGGTCACCTTCCGATCAGCCGAAGGCGCCCGCGACAATGATGGAACCGATCGGGCGGCGGCGCTCTTGAAGAGTGTGGGCCTATCGGACAAAGCGAAAGCCTATCCGCGACAACTTTCGGCCGGGCAGCAGCAGCGCGTGGTGATCGCGCGCGCGTTGATGAACGATCCTAAAGTGCTGCTGGCCGACGAACCGACCAGCAATCTGGACGAACAGACCGAGCGCGAGATCATGGAGTTGTTCCGCGAGATTCACACCGAGCGTCAACTGACGGTCGTGATGGTGACGCACACCACGCAGTTGATCAGTTACGGCACGCGCGCCATCGAAATGGCGAACGGCCAGATTATCAATGGACGGAACTAACATGCGTGTCTTTCGATTGCTCGTGCTTTGTTCATTGGCGATTGTATTATTGACAGGTTGCGACGATCCTAATGCGCCCAACGAGCCGCGCCTGGAAGTGATCGATGCCTGGGCGCATACGGCCGTGCTGGCCGATGTGGGCGCGTCTACCAGCGCTGCCTACATGACCATTCGCAACACCGGCAAAGTGGACGATCGCTTGATTAGCGCGTCGTCGGATTTTGCAGAGTTTGTCGAACTGCACACGACCGAGGAGCGCAACGGCATGATGATGATGGCACCCGTGAAAGCGGTCAATGTGCCGGCGCGCGGCCAGGCCGAGTTGAAGCCCGGTGGCCTGCACGTCATGTTTATCAAGATCAAACACGCGCTCAATGTCGGCGACAAGATCAAACTCACG
>JAUQXD010000578.1 GCA_030834835.1 Thermoflexales bacterium
CCAGGCACCGCTTGAAATATTATCGGATTTCGTTGCACAAGTAGAAAAAACGAGCCACGAGCGCAATGAATCTGCAAGCGTTACGAGGCTATTTGCGGAACGAACAAACTTACTAGAAATGCACAATAAGATCAATGAGCCCATTGTATCTCTGTTAGGTGCCATAATGCTCACCTGACTAATTTTTACGTGGAGGCCACATCACGATGAGCAACGACTATCAGGATCACGTATATCGGCAAGTGCGCGCTTTTATTGAGCGCCAATGCTGGTGGTTTGAAGAGAAGGACGAGGCCGGCGCGAAGCGCTTTAACATTCGGGTTGGCGCTGACACCTGTGTGACGAAGGTGCATACCACAGGCAGAATTCAAAATCAGGCTTCACCACAGTCGCGCTTAAGATCAAGCATGGATCAGCTAAAGGGTGCCATAGAGAGTGGAGAAGCTGCCATAGCTGGCTTTTTGCCGTTTGAGATAGAGTCATTTCCTGACGCTCTCGCACAGCGCATTCCAAACATCGATCCAGTAATCATCACGTATTTGACTGAGTCAATAGCTTGTACAAGACACGATTTGCTTTTCGCCGGCGCGTTTCTACTGGGCGCGGCGTCGGAGAAAGCCGTATGGCTTATGATCGAAGCCTATGGCAACGCAATCAGTGATGAAAAGAATCGCGCCGGATTCAAGCAACGTACTGGTGGCAAATTTATATCGCGAGCCTATGACGAATTTAAGAATTCCTTTAAGTCGTGCCAAACAAAACCAGCCGACGCAGCTCTGCAGGAATGGGAAGCAAAGATCGAATCTGTTTTTCAATTCTATCGCTTGTCGCGCAATGAGGTTGGGCATCCGCAAATCGCCCCCCATGTTGAAAAGGGGGCACTGATTGCAAACATGGGGCAATTTGTGACATACATCGAGACCCTATATTATTTGATCAAGTACTTCACAAACAATGCGATTGTGGTCTGAGTAAACGTACAGATCCATTATGGATGAGATAACCTAATGCCAGACAAACTAGCATTTAATCTAGCTGCATTTGAAAAACTCATTACCGAAAAGGGTTGGGCAATTTGGGAGCGAAAAGACATCGATTACGGCCATCAGGTTGTAATCACTGATGGCCGTATCCGCTTGCCAGTTAACTTCTACACAAGCGGAAAAATCCTGCCGCAAGGCAAAACTAGCGATCTGAAAACAGCTGTGTCCGAATGGGCCAATTTGGTTCAAGCCGGCTTGCTAGGTAAGTCCGCCTTTCCAGTCGCGATCGACAGCAAAAACCGAATTGCCAAATATCTTGTCATTCCTGACAAGATTGCGCGCATTAAGGGTGAAGTTGTCGGCATGAAGTTTGAAAATGTTGTTTGGCGAGAATCAACCGGACCAGCAGAGTTGTATCGCGCCGAAGTTCACATTGGTGGTCAGAAGGCAACTGTAACTCAATATGCCTCAGGAACACTGATTGTGCAAGGACGTTCTGGCGAATGCTTTGATGCTGTTTGTGATGAACTCGATCAATACCTGAGCCAGTCCTTTGCAGCACGCGCCGCCCGTTTTATCGAGGGCGATATTCCACAAGCGGTCACTACTCCGTATCTTGAAAGCGCAGAAGCAGAGAACGAAGCGGCAAGGTGGCTGTTCGAACATCTTGAACGAGATGTATACGAATTCCTTTACGAAAACGATCAACGTACCCTGGTATCAGCCGCTGGTGTCAGGAACGCGGTGCAGAAATCCGGCCAACATCTGGAAGATTACTCAGTTGTGGTGATGCCTTTTGCCAAAGTTTATGAGGGCTTCTTGATTCGCCTAGCAGAACACCTTGGTCTGGCAGATCGGCAAGTGCTATCACGCAAGTCCAACACTATTGAAATAGGTGCGTGGTTGGATTCTATTCGAAATCGTCTGCCAGATGTAAAGCGTTATACTGAAATTGCTGATTCGTTGGCTGCAGGGTGGAGCTGTCGTAACAAGGCAATGCATTCGGATTTCGCTTACCCGCTAAGCACCTTGAAGTCGTTTGCAGAGGCGGAACAGGAAATCAGTACTATCTTGCGCGCGATGGGACGGGCGCATCATGTCTTTGTGCGTGAAGCATTGGCCCTTTTACCCGGGCAAAGCATGAAATCAGAGAAACAAAGTCGGCCAACAGAACCAGAAGCCGAACGTCATTTCCCTGATGTTGATCAGGAGCAGC
>JAUQXD010000579.1 GCA_030834835.1 Thermoflexales bacterium
CCCGCGTATTTGATGCTGCTCAACGGCGACGCGCCTGTGCCGCCGGAATTGCCGCTGATCAAGATCACGTCCGCGCCCGCTTTGGCCACGCCCGCCGCGATCGTGCCGATGCCGGCCTGCGCCACGAGTTTCACCGAGATGGTCGCAGTCGGATTGATCTGGCGCAGGTCATAGATCAACTGTGCCAGGTCTTCGATGCTGTAAATGTCATGATGCGGCGGCGGCGAGATCAAGGTGACGCCCGGTGTCGAATGGCGAATCGCGGCGATTTCGGCCGTGACTTTGTGGCCGGGCAATTGGCCGCCTTCACCGGGTTTTGATCCCTGCGCGATCTTGATCTGTAGTTCATCGGCTGACACCAGGTACGCCGGCGTCACACCGAAACGCCCCGAAGCCACTTGCTTGATGCGATCGTTGCTGTCGCTGTGATAGCGCAACGGATCTTCACCGCCTTCGCCGGAGTTGCTTAAGCCGCCCAGCCGGTTCATCGCGACGGATAAGGTCTCATGCGCTTCCGCCGAGATCGCGCCGTGCGACATAGCCGCCGTCGAGAAGCGCCACAAGATCGAGTGCGCGGATTCGACCAACTCCAACGACACTGGCCGGTGTGTGGACCGATATTCGACGAAGTCGCGCACATCGATCGGTTCGCGTGCGTGTTGCAATTCGCTGTATTTCAGGTAGGCGGCGTAACCCTCGCGCCAACTGCCGTTCAATGCGCCCGGCGTCTTGACGGCGTTGTGCAAGGCTTGCACGACCGCCGGCGAATAGGCATGTCGTTCACCATCGCGCTTGAATTTATAGAAGCCGGGGCTGGGCAGTTCGGCCTCGCCCGCGTAGGCGGCCGCATGCCAGCTCAACACGATCTGCGCGATGGCCTCCAGACCGATGCCGCCCAGATGCGACGGCGTGCCTGCAAAGTGCCGATCGACCACAGTGCTGCTCAGACCGATCGTCTCGAAAATCTGCGCGCCGCAATACGCATCGACGGTGCTGATGCCCATCTTCGACATGATCTTCAACAGGCCGTGTTCGGCGGCATGCAGGTAGTTGTGAACGGCTTCATCCGCTTTCACGTCGCGGCCCAAATTGCGCGCTGTGGCTAAGGCCAGATACGGATGAATCGCTGCCGCGCCATAGCCGATCAGCGTGGCGAAGTGATGCACCTCGCGCGGCTCGCCGCTGTCCACGATCAGATCGACTTGCGTCCGCGCATCGGCGCGCAATAGATGATGATGCACCGCGCCCAACGCCAACAACGCGGGGATGAACGTATGTGATTGATCGATGCCGCGATCAGATAGCACGAGCAATTGCGCGCCCGATTGAACGGCCGCTACCGCCCGATCGCACAGCTGCGCGATCGCGGCCGGAAGATCGATCGAAGGTAGGGGCATACCCTCGCGGTCGCCCAGGGCGGGCGGCGTGTCGCTCTGGGCAGGCGCGAGGCCTGCCCCTACAATCGGAATCAACGTTGATAAGGTCGCTGCTTTGAGTTCAGCGTCATTGATTAACGTGGTGAAATCATCATCCGTCAGGAACGGCGTTGCCAGTTCGAGCAAGCGTGCATGATCGGGCGTCTCGGCCAGGAAGTTGCGGCGCGAACCCAATTTCACGCGCAGCGACATGACCAGTTCTTCGCGCAGTGGATCGATAGGCGGATTGGTGACTTCCGCGAAGCGCTGGCGGAAATAGCCAAACAGCGGGCGCGGCTTCTCGCTCAGCACCGCCGACGGCGTGTCGTCACCCATCGAGCCGATCGCTTCGGCCTTGTTCTCCACCATCGGGCGCAAGACAACCGTGAGTTCTTCGTGCGTGTAGCCGAAAGAAGCCTGATCAATTAACAATGAAGAATGATCAATGTGCAATTGATCATTGATCATTGAACATTGATCATTGCTCAATGTCCTCAAGTTTTCTTTCAACCACAAGCCATACGGCTTGCGTGCCGCGAGTTCGGACTTGACGGCGTGATCTTCGATGTAGACGCCGCGCGCGGTATCGACGACGAAGAGTTGGCCGGGACCAAGTTTGCCCTTGCGAATGATGGTGCGATCACCCGTGGGGATTGCGCCCGCTTCGGACGCCGCACCGATCAGGCCGTCTTCGGTCACAAAATAGCGGCAGGGGCGCAGGCCGTTGCGATCGAGCGACGCGCCGACGATCTGGCCGTCGGTGAACACCAGCGCCGCCGGGCCATCCCACGGCTCGCTGATCGCGGCGTGATATTGATAGAAGTCGCGCACGGCGGGCGATAGTTCGGGCGTCTTTTCCCACGCGGGCGGCACGAGCATCGTGATCGCGTGCGGGAGATCGCGGTTGCCGCGCACCAGCAGTTCCACCGCATTGTCCAGCATGGCCGAATCGCTGCCGCTGGTGTCGATG
>JAUQXD010000580.1 GCA_030834835.1 Thermoflexales bacterium
TCGTAGTATTCGATGCGCACCGCGTGCAGCCCGGCCGACAGGCTGACGTCGCGGGTGTGCACCTGCGGCGCGGCAGCGTGCCATTCGTCGATGATCAGGCTGTTGTCCACCCACACTCGCACGCCGTCATCGCACTGCACCGCGAAGCGATAAATCTTGTTCTCGAAGCCCAGCGTGCGCGTCCAACGCGCCGAGAAATTTTCGGCTGGCACACGCGGGTCGGGCGCGGCGCGCCCCCAGTTGAACTTCACGTCAACGTCGTTACGCACCAGCACGGGCGCACCCGTCAGCGTGGGATTATCAAAGTACTCGCCACGCCAATCGGCGATCACCGGTGGCGGCGTCACAGTGGGAGGCGGCGCCACCGTGGGTGGCGGTGTTACCGTCGGCGCCACCGCGGGCGTCCACGTTGCCAGCGGCACGGGCGTCCAGGTCGCAAACGGCGCGGGCGTCCACGTTGCAAACGGCGGCGGCGTGAGTGTCACCAGGGGCAATAGTGTACCCATGCCCCCGGTTTGTACGGCCATGCCGGTCGTCCAGTAAGCGCCCGTGCTGGCTGACTGCACGATCACATCGGCGCGCACCAGCGTCGCCCAGCGCGCTTCACGCGGGTACACAAACTCGCTCGAGAGCAGGCCGTTTGCATTCACGGTGGCTGTACTCACCTGCAAAATCGGATCGGCGGGCCGGCCCGGATCACGCAAAAAAATCGTCACGGGATCGTTCGGGGTCAGGTTGATGCCTGACACGGCGACCAACTGGCCCGGCGCCGCCGTGCCCGGCACAATCGATAGCGCCGGCACGATCCGCGTGGCCGTGGGCGTCGGCACGGCGGCGGGGGTGGCGAGGGTGCGCACCAGCGCCGTCGTGGCGATGATGGCGATGATGACCAGGAGAGTGGCGATGACGCCCAGGCCCAGCCACATCCACGGCGGCAAGGACGCGGCCTGCGCCAAAACCGATGGGCTGCGCCGCGTCTCGTCGCTTGAGGACAGCGGCGGGGGTGGAAACTCTGGCAGCGGGCGATCTGGCTCGTTGGCCTCAGGATCAAGCGGATCGTTTAGCGACATCGTCATTGCTCCTTAGCTTAAACTCAACACAGTGTAGAGCGGCACATTGTCCGATATACCACGCACGGCCAGCGGCGGCAAGGCGTCCACCCGCAGACCGTCACCGACGGCGTCGCGGGTGGCCTGGGTGATGACGATCTGGCCGGGCGCGGCGATCTTTTGCAGGCGGTTCGCCAGGTTCACGGTTTGACCCAATGTCGTGTATTCGCGTTTGCGCGCCGAGCCGAACATGCCCGCCACCACTTCGCCCGTATGGACACCGATGCCGATCGGGAGTTGATGGGCCGGATCGGCGGCGGCATTGATCGCCGTCATTTGATCGCGCATCTCCAGCGCCGATCGGATCGCGCGGCGCGCATCATCTTCAGCCGACGAGGGCGCGCCGTAGATCGCCATGATGCAGTCGCCGATGTGCTTATCGAGCGTGCCGTGATTGCGAAAGATAATCTCGCCCATGGGGCCGAAGTAGTTGTGGCTGAGAAAGGCCGCCCACGCCTGCGGCTCGTGCCGGCCGGTCAGCGCCGTGAAGCCGCGAATGTCGACGAAGAGCACGCTGACAATGCAGTTGCGCGGCAGCAGTTGCGACGGACGTTCTTGCAGTTCGCGCAGCACCTGCGGCGAGACGAATTGCTTGAGCCGCTTGCGCACGAAGTATTCGCGCACTTTGGCGCGCAGTTCCATGTTGTCAAAGGGCTTGGTCAGGAAGCCGTCGAGGCCTTCATTGGTGGCGGCGATGGCGCTGTCCAGCGTGGCGTAGCCGGTGAGCATGATGCGCGTGATGTCGGGGTTGAGGTTGCCGATGGCGATCAGCGTTTGCAGGCCATCGATCCCCGGCATCTTATAATCGCTGATGACGATGGCGATGTCGTCGGGGCGGTCGGTGACCAGGTCGATGGCCGCTTGCCCGTCGGAGGCCAGGAAGATCTGATAGTCTTCTTTGCTCAGGGCTTTGTGCAGGGCACGCCGCACGCCTTCTTCGTCGTCGATAATCAGCACACCATTCATACCGCCTCCGCCGCGTTACTACTCAG
>JAUQXD010000581.1 GCA_030834835.1 Thermoflexales bacterium
GACGGATGCGTAAACTGAAAACTCGCCCGATTCATATGCACAGGCTGCTGTTCGATCCGCAGCTATACCTGGCTGGCTTGGATGCAGCAGAATCAAGGGAATATTGCACAAAGTTGGCAACGTATCCATGGTTTGGCGTCACTGGGCTGGAAGAATATGACAGTGGTGAGCAAACACAAGCTGATTGGAAAAAGTCAGCTGAAGAGCAGATCCACCAGCTGTGGCCCAAGGCCGCGTCAGCCGATCCAGACGCGATCGATTTTGGCGTAAAGGACTGCATCCGCTTTCAATTGGAGATTGGCTGTAGCGCCATCATCCTGCCTAGCCCGTTGACGGTCGATCGCAACACGGACTATCAACTTGAATTGTTGTGGCTGGATACCGCTCTCGAATACATCGACAATTTGAAGGAGATTCGGGGCGGAGCTGCTTTCGACGTGCCTGTTTTTGCCACGATTGCCATCAGCGATGTGTGCGTCAGATACTCCCCGCCCGACTCGAATCCATTGCTCGATTTGGTCCTGGATACGGTCAGTGCGCGTGAGATCGATGGCGTGTATATCGTTCTCGAACAAGCATCCGAAACAGACCGCGAACGGCAATGCGGAAACACGAATGCGCTCGCATCGATCTTGCACCTGGTACATGTCCTATCCAACGACTGCCACAAGCGCGTGTTCGTTAATTTTCTGGGGTCCTTCGGCTTAGCCTGTGAGGCTGCTGGTGCGGAGGTCTGGGCAAGTGGTTGGTATAAGAGTCTATATCGATGCCGGCTGGCCGACAAAATTGCTGGCGGTCGTGCGTTTCCCATGTTTTGGAGTCATGTAAGCGCTGTTGATGTTAGCCTTGATTCGGATATGGATACAATTGCGCGTACAGGGCAGTTTAACTCCCTTTCCGACTGGACACCGGCTTCCCAAAACCTATTGCGGGCGGTCTCCGCCGGTCTACCTGTCAGTAGTATTCCAGCTTGGGAGTACCGGCAGGCAAATGTGACTGCTGCGACCGAGCACTTTTTGCATTCATGTGTTCAAATCGAGAAATCATTTTGGGAACAAGATCCCGCCACTCGTCACGATTTTGTTGAACGGTGGCTAGCTGAGGCTTTAGAAAACGCCCGTGCTATTTCGAAGGTCGTTGGCGACTCATCAAAAACGAGGACACAACACGTTCAAGCGTGGAGAGATGCCTTCGCTGAATATCGACGTTCCCATAGATGCTGACGACCAGTGGCCAGAGCGGACGCCAGCAAGTATTCATGATTGGGGCCCAGCGGGCACCGATGCAGGGCTGGATACACAATCCATTTAACGTTTTGCCCCACACTGCATAAACCGATCATGCGCTCGCGAAATATCTGGATAATCTCTGGCGCAGTTGGAATGCCGGCCGGATCCATCGCCACGAACACTCGATCCGCGAATTCCTGATAACCCTCAGCCTGGGCCAGCGCCTGGCGCCAATCTTTCATCTTGGCCTCTACCGCGACCACCTCGCAGGCCAAGGTCGCCAGTACAGGCGCCAACTGCAGGTGACTGTCGGCTTCAATCACTGACCCGGCTTTTATCAAATCGGCGACCAAAGGACGCATTCGCTCAACAGCATCATAGCTCAATGATGCAAGCGAGTCGAGACGCAATTGCCCGTGTTGCTTTAACAGCCAGAGAATATGAGAATGTCGATAACTCGTGTGCCTCGGTAGAATCCTATCTGGCGGCACCTCGGCGAGTCGAACATAGATCAGGTCCGGGATGCAGCGCCCCAGCGGAACTTCGCGCCGACTGAAGGTCACACTAAACGGCTCTGATAAAACAGCGGTCAGAGCTGCCAGGTGAAGCTGGAGATCGCGTTCTTTCTGATAAACCATGGTATCGGCTCAAATGATTGTGAATAAGGGGTGGTGACAACGTTGTAGTACAGACTGCTAAGTCATTGTACTTGAAACGATCGAGAAGTCAATAGACTATTTCCCCAGGATTTCCCCAGGAACGTAATGAGATATCCCAAAACCAAGCGCTCCGATCGAAACTCGATCGAGGCGCTCTGTATTGCCAAAATACTCGATGCACGATTCCGCGTCACCCTAGATCTTCTTCATTATCCATAATCAGCGTTAGCCCACCTCCGATCACATTGATCTTGCCGCTCAATTCGGCGTTGTCGAATGGCGGAAGTTGATCAACACCACGATCTCCTAGCCTTCGAACCGTCCTTCGAGTATAACTTGCGGCTGCATATTCTCGTCGAAATGTGCCTCCGTGCGGCAAGCCGCTGGGTATCCGACCCGACGGAATCAAGTGACAGCCCGTCAATGCGATCGAGCGCGGCCAGCAGATCGACCAGGTCCAGCGTGTGTACCAGCCCATAGATCTCAGCACCGTCATGTGGCCCAGCTTCCACTATTTTCAGTAGCGCCGGCGCTATCTCAATCAGATTAACGCCCAACGCCGTCTCATCGCTTACCTTCTATGTGTTTCCGTAACAATACTGCGTGTCACCCTCACGGCAGCGCGACGGCCACCTTAATCTGGACTTCACCCCGCTTATCAAGCGTGTAACAAAGACCAATCTGCTATTTATCACCAGTGAAGTGTGCCAGATGTTTGGCCGCTATCGCGGTACCGTTATCGCCGACGACGGCGAAGTAATCCGCATCGATGGTCTCATCGGCTGGGCGGAAGAGCATCACGCGCGCTGGTAGTGTTCACCAAAACCCGCGTTTCAAAACAAATTCTGGTGAACGCTGGCATATAGTCCATGGTCGGCCCGTGAGCAGAGAGTTGGTGAACGGTGAACGGCGCGAAACGCGGGTTTGCCTTAAGCCACGCTATGGCGATAAAGCCAAACACAGGCTCGAAGTCCGATTTCACACTCAGACCCGCACTTCGCCGTTCACCAATCCGTTCACCACGCACCAAACCCGCGGTTCAAAGCCGCGTAGTCAGTGTTGCCAGTTCAGCCAGCAACCGCGTGATCTGCGCCTGCTCATCGATCCGGTGTGGATCGCTGAAAGGCGTGGCGGCCTGCGCGAGGTCCAGCAGGCTGTCCGCATGGGCTAACGCATAGCCGGCCGCCGCCGCTTTCAACACCGCCGCAAAGAACCCGGCTTCGACGATGATCAGCTCTGGTTTGCCGCGAAAAGTGAGCGCCACTGCTTTGTTGGCGGCCACGTCGGCCTGAACTTGCTTCATGGTGCGCGGCGCTTCGGTCAGGGTGTAGGTCTTCACGCGCGCTCACTCCACATTGTATTTGGAATTGATCGCCCATAGTGTCGCTCCGTCCGTCCGCATCGCCTTGCCATACTGGCTCAGGCTGATCCACACGTGCTGTGGCCGGTGTTCATGCAACCACAGATCGATCTCAGACATGATCTCTTTCTGGGCCTCGACGGTCGGCACGAACACATAGAATTGATCGCGGTTCAATTCGACATGCGCCGCCCACTTTTTGTCACGCTCGTCGCTCGAGCGCTGCACCTTCCCCGTCTCACATTCCCAGTACATGACTTCATTGTCCGGCGAAGTCGAACGCAGATCGGGATAGGCCGTGCGACCTGATGGGAGTTGGATCGGCTCGACAAACAACTCGACCGTGTGGCCAAAGCGCATCAGCACCCGGCGTGCCAATAGACACAGCGTCGTATGCTCCGGTGTTTTGTGCCGCTTCAGAAGTTGCTGAAACGGCGTTTCGGCCAGCTCTTCGCCGGTGAACAGCGTCAGAGCCTCGCGCCCCCTGGCTGTAAGTTGCAGCGGCCTGGGCACCGTCGGACCGTAGTTCACATCGATCTCTTCGATGAAGCCATCACCCCCAGACAGCAGACTGGTCAGCAACCGTTGCCCCGGACCCAGCGGGCGATCCGGATCAGCCTCATTCAACAGATCGCGCTGATTCAAGGCGACGACAATCTCGCCCCGAAAGAACGCCGTGCCACCCCCGACGGCTTCGAGTGCAGCTCGCTGGCGTTCGCGCTGTTCAGCCTGCGTCTTTTTCCACCAGTCCGCATACCAATCCGGCGACTGCTCGTTCGGCGTCGGAAAACGTGGCTGCGATGTGCTGGTTGAGCCCGCCACGGCATTGGGTGCGACGACCTGGGTTTGGAGTTGCTCTACGAGCATGCGACTCACTTTCAAGTCCTCGGCGATCTCATCGCGTGCCTCGATGAGCGCCTGTATCTCTTCACTCAACGATGCGATTCGCACTTTCAGATCAGCCGCTTCCTGCCGGGCGTCGGCCCACTGCCGGGTCACCCGTTCGATCAGCGCGTCACGCTCGACGACCTGGTTCTGCTTGAACTCCAGCGTCGTTTGCAACTGTTTCAACGCTTTCAGATCGCGTTGATCGAGCAGCTGCCGGTAGTGGAACAGATAACCGTCCAACCGCTGGCGCAACCACTGCGCCAGTTCTTCATCCGACAGGCTGGCGGCGTTTTCGATCTCGCCTTTGTCCTTGCGCAGTTGATCGAGGTCACCGGGCACGAGGCGTACTGCCAGGTCATACAGTAGCACTCGCGTGCGCGCGGCCCGTTGTTCAGCCGTGGTGCGGCGTGACCGTTCGCCGGCGAGGCTGCCTTCGGCGAGGTTGAGTTGGGCGCGCAGAAAATTGACGGTCGGTGAGTCGCTCATGGCGTCGTCCCTCGCTGCGCAGCGAGCGCGGCCTTGAAGGATTGCCACGCCATGCCAGCCGCAGCACGTGCCGTTTGGAACGTGGCCGCCGTGTCGCTTGAGGGTGCGCCGACGTGATCGAGGAGCGCCGCCGACCAGCGCGCGAACTCTTGCAGAGTAGATTGCGCGAGTGCGTGCAGGCCGCTCAACGCTGGCGGCACGGCGATGCGCTGCATCTCCGCCTCGATCGTTTGCAGATCGGTGATCACCTGCTCAGCCTGCTGCGCGCGATCATACAGACTGAGCGGCTGGCTGGCCGGTTGATACGGCGAGGGCAGCGGGGCCTCGATCGGCAGTGGCAGCGATAAGGTTGAGTTCGTCGTGAGCGTGAGTGACACCGGTAAGGCCACGGTCAGGGCGCCGGTGGCGGACATCGGCCCGATTGGATTGGCTGTCGGTCCAAGCGCATCAAAGCGTAGGGCGATGTCGTCGAGTTGCATCGCCCACCGATCGGCAGCGTCAAGATAGTGCTTGATCGCCAGTCGATCGCGCGTGAGCACGACGGGCTGCCCATCAACCATCGGGCTGGCCACGGCGCCGATCAAACCCAGCATGATGAGTCCGGCGATGAGTCCGAGCGCGCTCCACAGGCGAATCAGGTGCGGGGCGATCGTGATGTCGATCGTGGGTGGAGGCGAATCGCTCATGCGGCCTCCAGGGCGTGATCGCTGATCGCGTCGAGGCGGGTCTTCAGCGGGATGATCTCGTGCGCCACCACTTCGGTGACGGAGCGACGCTTGCCGCCGAGATCGACATCGCGGCTGCGCAGTTGGCCGGTGATGAAGACTTCGCGGCCGTCGGATAACTGCGGCAATAAGACTTTGTGCTCGCCAAACGTGATGATGGAGAAGTAGTCGACACCGGCCGGCACCTTGCGGCTGGCCGGCTGGTGATCGTCGTTCCAGACTTCGAGTCGAAAAGCCACGCGCGCTTGTCCAGAGCGCGACACGAACAGATGGGCCGCGCCGACCAGAAAGCCGCGCAGCCGCACCTGGTTGATCGATTGATGCATGGAGTCCTCATTGGTCGGTATAGATCTCGACCGCCGCGCGGCGGTCGGCGTCGGTGCTGCGCGTGTAGCGCATCGTCGTGCTGACGTTTTCATGGCCGAGCAAATCGGCCCCCGTCCCCAGATCGACTTTGCTCTCACGCAATAACAACGTGGCGAACGTGTGGCGTAACACATGGGGTGAGACCTCCGTCAGCCGGGCCTGCCGGGCATATTTGTCCAGCATGCGCCACACCCCGGACGAGGTCAGCGGTTCGCCGCGCTGACCGAGAAAGAGCCTGTCGGTGACCCGATCGGGCTGGGGGCGAACGTCAAGATAGGCCGCAATCGCGCCGCGCGCCTCGGCATTCAATGGCACTTCGCGATACTTGCTGCCCTTGCCCTGCCGTACCACGATTTGCCCCGAGCGCGCATTGATCTCCACATCCGATCGATCGAGCGCGATCAACTCGCCGACGCGCAGGCCGGTGTTGACCAGCGTCAGGATCACGGCGAGGTGCAGCGCATTGCTCGATTGCTTCGCCTTGCGCACGAGCCGATTGAGATCACTGCGCGACAGGGCTTTGGGCGCATTCTTCACCTGCTTCTTCAACTGCACGCCGCGCGTCGGATCGCTGCGCAAGATTTTGGCCTGCACCGCCCAACGGCAGAAGGTCGAGAGCGCGGCGAGTTTGCGATTGGCGGTGGCGGGCTTAGCCTTGCGGACAGTCGTCAGATACGAGGCGTAGGTCGTCACATCGTCGGCGGTGATGTCGCGGGGATCGAACTCTTCGCTGTACGTGGCGCGCACCCAGCGGGCATAGTCGCGCAGATCGGCCAGATAGCCGCGCCGCGTGATCGGGCTTTTGCGCTGCCGTTCGAGTTCATGCTCGAAGTCGTCGAGAATCGATTGCGTCGTCATGGCGATCCCTTATCTGCTTCGTCGGCGATAGCGCGCACGATGGCATAGCGCTCGTTCCACAGCCGCGCCGCAATCCGCGGCGCGATCAGTTTGCGCGTCAAATTCGTCGTGCAAATCGTAGGCAGTTCATAGCGCACGCGGTGATCGACGATCTGATACAACTTGTCCTGCGCCCAGGACGGCGAAGCCGCGTCGCGCGACGTGCCGACACTCTCCGCGCCGAGATCATCCAGCACCAACACCGGCGCATTCTTGGCCCGATCGAAACTCTGCCAGAAGCGGCCGTCATCGTAGCCGCCGCGCAGCTCGTCGAGCAGTACCGGCACGTTTTCGAAGTAAGCCGGCTCGCCGCGCTCCAGCAAAGCAGTCACGATCGCCAGCGCCAGATGCGTCTTGCCGCGCTGATTGCTACCGATCAGCGTGAGGACATATTTCGTCGTCCACGGATCAGCCGCGAACTGCCGCGCGCTGTCACACGCCGCCCGATTGCTCGTGCGTACCTCAAAGGTCGCGAACGTCATCGCCTGCATCTTCGACGGCAAGTGCTGCCTGATAGCCCTGGCCTGTGTGCGGCGCGTGCACGCACACGGCAGCAGTTGCCCGGCCTGCGGATGATCGGGCGGCGCGTTCGTGGCGATGTAGTAGCCGGCGCACCTGTCGGGTTGTGGGCAGATCAAGATCCGCAGCGGTTTCATCTCACCCCACCTGGTCGCTCACGTAATCGAGTTCTTCAAAACGCAGCGGGTGCGACAGATCGCCGTAGGCTCGCCCGCGCTTGTTGCGCAGCGCCGCGCGCAGATAGTCGAGCGGTTGGCCTTCGATCCGCTCGCCCGCGATCTCGCAGGTCGTGATCCAGACTTGCTCTGCGCCGTGCTCGGCGATCAAACGACCGATCAGCCCGTAGTCGTTTTTCTCGGCCGAGGTGCGCACCGAGCCGTCGGGGTTCAGGCCGAGACCCAGCGTCACGCCGATGTTCTGCGTGAGGATCGCGCGCACCTTGCCCCGTTTGCCGGATTCGGCTACATCCGATCGGCCTTGCATGCGGCGCAGATCATCCAGCACGCGCCGCCGCCTTTCCGGCAGGGCCGCGAGGGTCAATCGGACCGCGCGCAGACCGGACGCACTGAGGCCATAGCGCACGCCCATCTCTTGCGTCAGATCGTCAAACGCCTCCGCCGTCGCCTCATCGCGCAAAGCCAGTTGGAGTGCCGCGCCGCGATAGCGGCTCGTCAAGTCGGTCGATGCGGCCGCCACGCCAGCGGCGTGTTGACCGTTGCCAGCCGATCCGGACGTGCGCCGATGGGCGTCGTCTCCGGTGGTCGGATCGCCGGTTTGATGTTCTGCGCGAAAACCTTCGGCGAGCGGGGCGCTGTTTGCCCCACCCGCGCCAGCGGGTGTTAAAGACGAAGTTAAGATCTGTTGTGGGTCTAAACTTTGGACGCCTTCGATGGCGGAGGTGTCTAAAGTCTGGACACCTCCTTTTTCAAGGGGTCTAAAGTTTAGACGCCCTGGATCAGTCCCTAAATCCGCCTTCCAGACGCCGCGCTGCTTGGCCAGGATGTCGCGGGGCGTGGCGGCCGGGACGTGATCGTCCTTCCAGCGCAAACCGTAGTACACCAGTTCGCGGCTCTTGAGTTTGCGGTGGCAGTGTGAGCAGACGTCGGCCACCGACATCTCGTGATAGGTCTCGGCCTGACCCGCGCGGGTGCGCGCGCGTTCGACGAGTGCTTGTTCGACTTCGCCGCCGCAGGCCGGGCAGACCACCTGTTTGCGCAGGTAGCCATCTTCGACCGCCGCTCTAAGGCCGTTGACGATCGACTGCCGCGACAGGCCCACGCCGGCATCGACCTGCCGCCGCTGCCCGCGCTTCTCGGTGACCAGGCCCTTCTCAAATTGCAGCAGCGCGATGCGATCCATCCACTTGTTGTAGCCGAAGGTGTGGCGGATGACATACATCACGCATTTGAGTTCGGCCAGGTTGTCGATGCGGGGCATGATCACGTCGAACAGTTCGTCGGGCGTGTCGGTGGTGGTTGGGCGGGTGAAACCGGTGAACGTCATCGGACTCAATTCATGCTGGCTGAGGTTGAAGGTGTCACTTCCAGATGCTTGCCATTGGCCTTGATCAGCTGGATGCGCGTGGCACGCAGACCGCTTTCGCCGTTGGTCAGCGAGACCGGGCGCGGCGCGCTCACCAGATCGAATTCAAAGATCAGGTCGCGGCTGGGCAGATCGTCGGCGCTCAGCGAGCCGTTGAGATCAGAGATATGAAAGAACGCGCCCGCAAACGGCGAGCCATCCTGGCGCGGATCGACGTTCCACAGCCCGTCGCCGATGCAGCTCATGAAGCGCATGAAGCCGAAGCCTTTGGCGGGATTGAAGTAGTAGCAGGTACCGCGCACCCGCGAGCCAGCCTCGCCCCAGCGCACATTGCGATCGCCCGTCGGGGGCAACAGGCCGGGGATCAGATAGCCGCTCATATACAGATCAGCTTCGCGGCGCAAGTCGGCCGACACGTTTTCAAACGCGACCACTTCAACGCGGCAGCCCCGATTCTGCAAAGCATTCACGACCTTGACGAAGTCGCCGTCGCCGGTGGCCAGCAAAATGCGATCCATGTTTTCGGATTGCAACAGCGCGTCGACGGCCAGATCAAGATCGGCATTAGCCTTGCCGATCCGGTTCCCGCGATCGTCGCTGTACCACTTCACCGGCTTTACGATGACCTTGTAACCCTGCTCGCGCAGCGCGTCGTGAAAACTCAACTGCGCGGCGCGATAGACGGGATCGTCTTTGGCGCGCTCGATGTCGTAACCGACATAGGCGTTGAGCCGCAGCGGCGTAGCCTCGCCGCGGCAGGCAAATTCGCGCAGCACGTCATATTGCAGCCCGTACCCGCCGTTGCGCGTCATGTTGGCGATGTCGACATACACGCCGACCCGCAGTTGACTGCTCAAGGTATTCGTCATAGTTGCACCTCGCGTCGGATGGCATTCACAAATTGCGTCAGTTCTTTGCGCCACAACACCTCGATCGTGCCCGTCGGCCCTTTGCGATGTTTGGCGATAATCAATTCGGCCACATTGGGCCGCTCGGTGTTGGGGTTGTACACGTCATCCCGATAGATGAACACGATCACGTCGGCGTCCTGCTCCAGGCTGCCCGAGTCGCGCAGATCGCTCAGCAGCGGCCGCTTGTCGCTGCGCTGCTCGACCGCCCGGCTCAACTGCGAAGCGACCAGCACCGGCACATTCAATTCGCGCGCGAGATTCTTCAA
>JAUQXD010000582.1 GCA_030834835.1 Thermoflexales bacterium
CGCAACACCACCAAAGAAATCCGCCAGATGCTGTTCACGCTGCGGCCGCTGGTGCTGGAAACTCAAGGCTTAAAGGCCGCGCTCGAAACGCTGGTGCAGAAGCTGCACGACACCGAGCCGACGCTGGCCGTGCACCTGGAATTGGACGATCTGGCTGAGACGCTGGATAAAAATGCCCAGGGCATGATCTTCTACATTGTCGAAGAGGCCGTTGGCAATGCGCGCAAACATGCCCAGGCCAGCAGCATCTGGATTCGCACCCACCGCCTCAACGGCGACTATATCATCGAAGTGCAGGACAACGGCCGCGGCTTCGACGTGGGTAAGGTGCAGTCCAACTATGATAAGCGCGGCAGTCTGGGCATGATCAACATGTACGAACGGGCCGAAGTGATGAAGGCCAAGCTCTCGATCGCTTCGGCCATCGGCCAGGGCACGCGCATCTCGATGCGGCTGCCGCTCGATCAGGTGAAGCCGTGACCGACACGCAGTTGTTGCCCGTCATCTGGGTGCTCGCCTCGATGGTGATCGCCGTGCTGACGACGCTGTACTTTAGCCCGGCGCGCGCCGCCTACTTCCGATTGACCGTCGGCGGCCGGGTGGCCGAGGCGGTTGGCCGGCTGGTGTATTTTGTCGGCTTGCCGTATGCGGCGCTGCTGACCCGATCGTTGTCGCCGTTCGATCTGGGCATGGCCGGCAATTCCGGCCCGATCCTCGGCTGGTCGTCGGTCGACTGGCTTAACCAGCTCAATGACGTGCTGGTCATCGGCTTACTGGCCCTCGTCCCGATCGGTCTGGCGGCGCAGCAAATGGCGCGCGGCGGTCAGCCGTTGGGCGTAGACGTGCGATCGACCGGCGCGACGCTGCTCGATGCCGCTTACGCCGAAATTCACTGGGCGTTCTATCGAAGTGCGCCCTATATCATTTTGAATGACGTGTATGCGGCGACGCTGATCGGTCTGGGGCTGGTGAGTGTGGAACTGCTGGTGACGCTGGTGCGCAACGGCCTGGGCACGCAGCCCGAAGATCGGCAGTCGTGGTTGGGGCAGGCCCTGCTTCTGGCGCTGAGCGCCGCCGTCTTCATCATCACGCGCAATGTGTGGCTGGCGCTGGTGCTGCACATCGTTTTCGAAGTGGCGATCAAACTCTGGTCGACGCAGCTGGCCGATCGGGTGCCGGGGCGTCCTGCGGCCCGATTGGATCCGCCTCCTTTAGCGGACGCGGGCGACAGTCTGGCGGGCATCATCATCGATCAAGAAAACGAGGCGGCTCATTGAGCCGCCTCGCTGTTTATCACGAGCCGATTCCAGGATCAGTGTATGAAGAACGACAGGACGACCAGGATCGCCGAGAACGATACCGCCAAAATGCCAATCCGGCGCAGGTCCGATTTAACGTAGCGGAAATCCTCGGCGCTGTTGTTGTTCTCGCCGGTTCTGGCCGGGCGCGCGGCAACGGCCGGCCTGTCAGCTGTGACAGCCTGGGCCGCCGCTGCCGTCAGGGCCGTGTTGACGTTGGTCGCGGCCTGTTGAATGGCGCGCTGTTGCGATTCTTGCTTCAAGACTTTGCGGGTTTTCTTAGCCATCGAAAGGACAACCTCGTTGAAATGATGGGCGGTATTTTACCACAGGTATCAAAGACCTGACAGGTTCCGCGCAGGCCGTCGTGGAGCAGCGCAACTCGCCGGAACCTGTCAGGTCTGTCCGATCTATTGCAACTGCGCAAACACCACGATGCGCTGATTGTCCACCAGGTACGGATAACACGAGATCAGCGTCACCGTCGGATCGTTGGTGGGCAGCATCACCTCCACCTGTGTGGGCGCGATGACGCGCGTCTGATTCACCACGTAGCGATATCGCTGGCTGCCCGATGATACGATAATCTCGTCGCCGTTTTCCAGTTGATCGAGGTGGCGGAAGATTTCGCCAAAGATGTCATTATGCGCCGACAGCACCAGATTGCCGCGCTCGCCCGGGTTGGCCGTGCCCAGATGATGCCCGACGCCTTTCTTCAATTGCTCCCACGAATCGCCTTGCACGACCTGGGCATCCACATTAATCGCCGGAATCTGGATGCGCGTGGGCTGGCCGGGCGCGGGTGTGGCTATGGGCTGCGGCGTCACTGACTGGACGAACGCCCGCAGGTGCGCGGGCACCTCGTCGAAGTTGGGGGCCGCGCCGCCGGGCGAGGTAGGCGGGCGGTGGCCGGACGGCAGCACGACGGCCGAAATCAACGGCGTAGGTTCGGGCGTCGGCACAACTTGCGTCTGCGCGACGGCCTGATTCGTTTCGACGCGCGCCTGCTCCAGGCTGACGACCACGAAGATCAGGCCCACCACTGCGCCCAGTTCGATCAGCAACAGAAATCGATCACGCCAGGTGCGGACGGTTTTGTGGCTGGGCAGCAGATTGAAGCGGCGACGAGGGGCAGATTCTTCAGCCACTTCGTTGACATGATAGTAACTGCGCGGGGCGCGCGCCGCCCGATCGGCCGCAAGGGGGGGCGACGTCGGCTCGATCAGATCCGGCACATCGACGACGCGGCCGTCTTCACGCAGGCGCTTCAAGCGCGCCAGACGCGCTTCGCGTTTGCGGATGGCGAGGATCTCTTCCAACTCCTCGATGGTCAGTTCGTCAACCGATCGGCGATCAGGCATAAATACCAATGCTCAATGCTCAATGCACAATTCACTGGTTCGGCCGCGTCAGTGTGAATTGTGCATTGTGAATTGTTAATTGTCTTTCACTCCCACCGCAAAAACTTCGCGCTCGAAGAACCAGCGGAAGGGCGGCCATTCAAAGAAGACGTGCCGCAAGCCGCGAAACACGATGTTTTCGTGCCGATGCTGTGGCGGGCTGTTGAGCCACACCTTGACCTGGTTGAAGCTCGCGCGGCGCAAATACTGCCCCAGACTCACGATACTCTGTTCGTTGACGTGCACTTCGACGTTGGCTTCGACGTTGAGGGCGCGCGGATTGGCCGGATACTGCTTGCCCTGCAAACGGCGGACCAATCGCACAAAGGGATATGCATATTGATCGTACCAGCGATTGGGCGCAGTGTGCACCACGATCATGCCGCCCGGCTTCAACACCCGCTGGATGTCACTCAGCGACGCGTGCAGTTCCCACGGATACAGATGTTCCACCACATCGAACATCAACGCCCGATCGAACGTGCCGTCGGGATAGGGCAAACGTTTGGCGTCGGTGCGGTACACGCCGATGGGCGTCGCTTCGTTCTGCGTCGCCTCCCGGCTAAGCTGCACCGCGACCTCGGCGTAGTCGATGCCGTAGGCGCGCGCGCCCAGCCGCGTGACGTGGCGCAGAATCTCGCCGCGGCCGCAGCCCACATCCAGCACCTGCATGCCGGGCTTCACTTCGGCATAGGCGAACGCCTCGCCCAGACGGCGCGACAGCCGCTCGCCCTGCGATTCGACAAACTCTTCGTAGCCCTCGCACGCGTTGAGGAAATATTCCTTCGTATACAACGTCGATGGCAAGGGCTTTTCGGGTTCTGGGGTCAACGAACGGTCTCCGTAGTATGCTCGATTGGTGAATCGGTTTCAAAGCCAAGCAGGCCGAGCAGGTTTTTCAATTCATCGTTTGTTTTAGAACAATGACATTTGCGCTGTTTTCGTCGGATAGAATACACCGATGATAACAAACGGGTTTTGTGAAACGTTGTGATACTGAAATGTAGTTCCAACAAACAAATACAGATCCTTCTGTTCCAGGAACTCATCAAAGTATCTCTTGCGCACAAGTCGTGTGGCAGTTTCTTCGTCACCATCAGTGCGAACAAGGCAATTCCAATACAACTGCCCGATCTCCCAATCTTCAATCATCATTTTTCGCGGCTGATCATCGCCTTTAGTCAAAAAGCGGTAGAAAAACTTGAATGGAAGTTTTCTCACCACCTTTCTTTCTTTACCTTGCCCTTGTGCGTCCAAGTCAAAGAAGCTCATTTGCTTAAGCTTGTCGAGCCAGTCCTGCTTCCATTCTCGCTCATCATCTTCGACAACGAAGTCGATTATTTCAGCAGGTTTCAGAGTGGCTAATGACTTCTTCTCTTCGCTCTTAGCCCGCCCAATCAGGTCATTCATCGAATCAACTACTTCTTTCAATACGAATTGCTTTCGGGCGGCCCAATGGTCTGCTGTGCCCAATTTACTCAAGACTCGAATGCCCTCTTCAATGTTACTGCGTGGGCGATAGCTCTCAGGTCGGAAATCTTTGCCGTTCCGCACCAAATCAAGTTCAACCCAACTATATTTGGGATATTGCTGTTCATCGCTGAGGAATCTATACGGAACTGGATAAATCCGTATCCATTTTTCTCCATTCAACAACCCAGCAGTGCAAACCAACTCACTATAAGTACTTGAAGGCTGAGGATAAGTCTTGACCGTAATAAGCACCTGCGCGTTAGGTAAATCAGGCGGCAAATACAAGGGCAACCTCCAAGGAAACGATTACAGATGGGTTATCTTGGTCGTGAAGGAGAGAGATCGACTTAAATAGTCCGTTATTTTGTGGCGATGACACGATAATGGATCAGACTCAAAGCATACTAATGCAATGCGCCCGTGCTGCGTCTGTAAGTCTTGTATCGATTGGAGTCCCAGTTTTTGTTTTGGCAGCATTTCCTTGGCGTATTTTGTGAACAAACGTTTATAAGACTCGGGCGTGTCCAGGCCTTGTCGGAAAGCAGAAGGTATGCCTAAGTCGGGCAAGTGATAGTAAGCAATATCAGCACTCTTAAGATAACGCTCAAAGCTTGTCTTCGAAAAACCATACTTCATAGAAATCGGGTTGTTCCGAACGTCGACAACAGCGGCTATATTGTTACTTATAAGCGCATTCAGAAAGGAGTCTATCGTTAGTCCTTCATAACCGATTGTAAACAGACCCGGAGTCGAATCGGTAACCCACCAGAGTCCCATTCGCTTCGCCTCAGCCGGATCAAGCACATCTGAAATTATCTGACTCCGTCGTGCAAAATGTGGATACTCCAGATATGTTTTGCGGACTAGAGATTTTCCCTTGATCCCCCTCATGTCATGTGCCATGAAATTGATCACGGAGCGATCATCGGCGCTAATCTCTGACAGAAAAGACTGACGCGTACTTAACTGGTAATCTTCAACTGCACTCAAGAACCCTTGATGGACCAAACAGTCTTTGTCATAGTTAGCAACAATGCTGTAGCAGCCATAATGATGCGGGAAGAAATCGTAATAGTTCCGCTGGGTAACCTGGCTAAAGACAAACAGAAGTTTCTGGCAATCTGTTCGTTTCAGTTTGCCACCAAAGGCTTCGATTAAACCAAGCATTATTTTCCTACGGTAAAACATGGTCGCCACCCAATCAATAACTATTCAGCCACATAAGCCAAAGCCGCTTGGATTGCTTCCCGCGTCAAAGTCGGATAGCTTTTCAGAATTTCCCCGGTTGACAGTCCGGCCGCCACATTATCCAGCACCACCGAGACCATGATGCGCGTGCCTTTGATACAAGCTTGCCCGTGGCTGATGGCTGGATCAACCGTGATGTAATCGCGCCAGTTCATTGCTCATCCTTCCACAGCTACAGTTTCGTTATAGTTGAGCGCTTCAAAAATATCATCGCGCTCAAGATACGGGTACGACTTCAAGATGGCTGCGGGCGTTTCACCCGCAGCCAGTAGCCCTAACAGTCGCGAGACCGGAAACCGCAGCCCACGAATGCATGGCTTGCCGCCAAAAACTTCAGAATTCACCGTTATTCGTTGAAAAGTCATCGCGTCCCCCAACGGCAATTACTCGTCACTCGTCACTCATTACGATTATAGCGGATGCCCACCCCTCAGGCAACAGGCCGCCGCAGGACAATGCGCCAGATGGAGCGGATTTCCTGCGCCCGCATCAGCAGCATCGCGCCGAGGTAAATGCCCACGCCGATCACGGCCGCGCCCAACACCCCGATCGCCTCGCGCGCGATCGAGCGTTCGCCGAAGACGGCGACCAGCACGCTGATTGCACCATACGCGCCGAGCGCCATCGCCAGCGAGCCGATCACGGCCTTCAGCGCGAGTTTGCCCAGGCCATGCCCGCCCAATCCGCCCAATCGATAACGCAGGAGCCACAGCATGATCAGCGCGTGGCTCATCCACTGCACCGAGTTGGCAATCGCCAAATCCGTGACTTGTAAAGGTCGATTACTCAGCGCGGGCGGAACAATCGCCATGAACAGGTAAATGCCCACGTTGCAGATCAAGCCGACGATGGCGGGCGTCAGCGTGTCTTTGCGCGCATAAAATGCGAACACTAACGGCTGATCGATTCCCGCAAAAATCAGGCCGATCAAATACAGCCACAACATGAGCGTCACCGCGTGCCTATCGGCGTGCGTGAACGCGCCATGCTCGAACAACAACTGCACGATGTTGGGCGCAAGCACCGCTAGGCCAATCGCCGCCGGGATGATGAGCACCAGCACCAGTCGCAAGCCCTGCGCCAGTGTGGCCTTGAAGTCCGCCGTCGAATTCAACGCTGCATGCCGTGACAACGACGGCAAGATCGCAATCGAGACCGCGCTGACGATCAGCCCCAGCGGGAACTGAATCAGCCGCGTCGGATAGTCCATCAGCGCGATGCCGGACGCGCCCGTGCGTGAGGCCAGATTCAGGCTCAACGCAATCGCCACTTGCCCGATGATCAGGCCGCCCAACACGGGAATGTACAACCGCAGCATCTTGCGCAGCGCCGGGTCGTTCAGATCAAAGTGCCAGCGAATGGCCGCGCCGCGCAGGGCGGGTAATTGAAACGCCACTTGCAAGATCGAGCCGGTCAGCAGACCCAGCGCCATCGCCGCGATGCCAAAGCGATCGGCCAGGATGATGGCGACGACGATCATCGAGGCGTTGTACAGCGGGGCGGAAAAGGCCGGAAAAGCAAAGCGTTTCAACGCATACAACACGCCCGACAGCACGCTCGATAAACTCAGGAACAGCACCGCCGGGACGGTGAGGCGCATCAGGTCGATCGTCGTTTGCAGCAGCGGCTCGTCAAAGCCGCCCGCCATGAAACGCGCGACTTGCGGCGCAAAGAATTCAATCGCCAGCACGGCCAGCGAGAGGAACACGACCGCCACTGATAACAGCAAGCTGAGCAAACGCCACAACTCGCTGCGATCTTTTTTAGCGGCCAGTTCGCTGAACATCGGCACCAGCGCCGAGCTGACCAGCCCGCCCACCAGCAGGTCGTACAACATCGACGGCACGTAGGCCGCCACGTTGTAGGCGCTGACGAAACCCGACGCGCCGAAGAAATGGCTCTTCACCGTCTCGCGCACGAGGCCCAGGCCGCTGCTCAACACGTTGCCCAGCGACACGATGGTGGCGGCGCGTGTGATGGCGGCCCCAGAGTGGGCCGAGTCGGGGGCGGCAGGCTGATCGGGTCGATCGGGCATGATCGGGTTGGCCGGGATTTCAGTGACGAGCGTTTCAGAAGGTGCAGTCATAGTCTCCAATCGCCCGATTGTACCTTACATCCCCATCGCCCCCCAAACTCAGGCTTGACTTTTGAATGAGGCGGCTATACAATATCAGTCGTCAGACGACTGCCGTCTGAAATTAACTTAGCAAGGAGCAAGCATGCCGCAATCATTTGAGCAAACCGTCGCCACATTAAAAAGCCAGGTGGCCGCCCGCCACGATACGATCGTCAACTTCCTCAAAGAGATTTGCGCCATCCCGTCGATGGATTCCCTCATCGGGCCGGTAGGTGAGCGCATTCAAGCCGAGATGCGCCAACTGGGTTTCGACGAAGTGCGCTTCGATAAGATGGGCAACACCATCGGCCGCATTGGCAACGGGCCGAAGGTCATCGTCTATGATTCGCACATCGACACCGTCGGCATCGGCGATAGAAACGACTGGGACTGGGATCCGTTTGTCGGCAAGACCGAAAACGGCCTGTTTTATGCGCGCGGCGCGTGCGACGAAAAAGGCAGCACGCCCGGCATGGTACACGGCCTGGCCCTGGCGCGCGATCTGGGGTTGCTGGACGGTTACACGGCCTATTACTTTGGCAACATGGAAGAATGGTGCGACGGCATCGGGCCGAACTCGTTTGCGGAAGCCGACCCCGCCGTCAAGCCGGACTACGTGGTCATCGGCGAGCCGACCCGAATGCAAGTGTATCGTGGGCACAAAGGCCGCATCGAATTGAAAGTCACGGCACAGGGGCGCTCGGCGCACGCGGCCTCACACTACCTGGGTGACAATGCCGTGTACAAGATGATGGCCATCATCGCGCAAATCCGCGAACTGGATCGGCGGATGCGCTTCGGCATGGGCCATCATCCGGTGCAAGGTTATCCCTCCATCGCGGTGACCGATGTCGCGGCGCGCACGGCTTCGCTCAACGCCGTACCCGATCAGTTCACGATCTTCATTGACCGCCGCATCACGTCGAACGAGCCGCGCGACGAAGTGATCGACCAGATCAAGGGCCTGATTCCTGACTATCTGCAAGACGAAATTCACGTCGAGGAGTTGTTCTACGATACGCCGTCCTACACGGGCCTCGTCTTCCCGGTGTCGAAATTCTACCCGCCGTGGTTCCTGGAAGCCGATCATCCGCTGGTGGACGCCGGTCAGCAGACGGTGGAAGCGATCTGGGGCCAGAAGCGCGACCTGGGCACATGGGACTTCTCGACCAACGGCACATACTGGGCAGGCAAGGCGGGCATTCCGTCCATCGGCTTTGGCCCCGGCAACGAAAAGACCGCGCACATGATCGATGAGCATGTGCCGCTGCAAGAAGTGGTCGATTCGACGCTGTTCTATGCGTTGTTCCCGTACTTCGCGGCCAATCTCAAGTAACCCGATCGATCTTCCGTACCCGACCGCGAGGCCGCACTGAAGCGGCCTCGCGGTTATTGTCGGCAGCGAGCATCCTGAGCGAAGCAGCATGGTTTTTCTGCTGCGCAGTCGAAGGATGCGCTTCAGGCGCGCACGCTG
>JAUQXD010000583.1 GCA_030834835.1 Thermoflexales bacterium
CTACCGGCGATTGAGATTCCACGGAAAGAACCCCCTCCCGGCGCTGCGCGCCCGCCCTCCCCCGCTAACGCAGTGGAGGGAGTAGGTGGCCTCTCCGGCAAAACCGTCTTTATCAGCGCCGGCCACGGTTGGTACTGGCACACGACGCTAGGCTACTACAAGACTCAACGCCCCGTGTATCCGGTCTCACCGTATCCCAGCGGCGAAGGCATCATCGAAGACTTTAACAACGCCGAACTGGTGAATCAGTATCTGCTCAAGTACCTGGCAAATTCGGGGGCGGATGCATGGACGACTCGCGAGCGTGATGCGAATACCAATATGCTCATCGTCGACGACGCCAGCGCTGATTTCGCCACGGAGGGCGCATGGCTAAGTGGCAGCGGTGGACAGGCAGGCACTTATCGCTCTGCCGCGATCGACGCCGCCGCGTCGGCCACGGCCACGTGGATCTTCACACCGACGACCAGCGCCACGTTCGCCGTTTACGTGTGGTTCCCCAACGTCGCTGTGACGCGCACCCTTGAAGCGCATTACTACATCGACCACGCGGGCGGCACGACGCCGATCACATTGACGCAGGCGCGTGATGGCAACAACTGGCGTTACATCGGCGACTTTCCGTTCTATGCCAATCAGGCAGGCCGCATTCGCCTGACGAATCAATCGAGCACGATCGATGCGGTTGTGCTGGCCGATGCCATTCGTGTGGGCGGCGGGCGCGGTGATGTCTCGCTCAACGGCGCGCCTGTCAGCAACAAGCCGCGCTGGGAAGAGCAGGCCAGCCAGTACGCCAAGTGGGTCAATCAACCCGATGCCGGCGTCGTCAGCGATGTGTGGGTGCGGCCGCGTTACGCCGAATGGGAAAAAGAGTCCGGTGAAGATGCCGTCTATGTCTCGTGGCACACCAACGGCTATAACGGCTACAATACTGTTGCGCGTGGCACGGAGACTTATCGTTACCTCACGCCTACTTCGGGCAGCCAGACCCTGCAAAACGCCGTGCATACCGAATTGCTCAGCGCGATCAAGACGAGTTGGGATGCCAGCTGGCCCGATCGCGGCCAGCTGCAACGCGATCTGGGCGAGGTGGGGCAGTTGTCTACCATGCCGGGCGTGCTGATCGAAAACGGCTTTCACGACAACCCGACCGATGCGACCGCGATGAAGGACCCGCGTTTTATGCAGATTTCGGCGCGCGCGGTGTATCATGGTCTGGTGAAGTATTGGAATTCGATCGATCCCACTGTGCCGCTGATCTATCTGCCCGAACCACCCACG
>JAUQXD010000584.1 GCA_030834835.1 Thermoflexales bacterium
GGCCACAGCGGTTTCACTTGTGGACGTGCTACCCACGTTTACCACATACATCAGTGGTTCGGCGCAGGCGTGGCCAGGGCCGTTGCCGCAGGTGCAAAATGGTACGCTCACCTGGAACGGGGACATTGGCTTTGACCGCGCCGTGGAAATTACCTTCAGTGCCCTGCTCAGCAGCAGCTTCACTTCCGGGCAGATCGTCAACTCGGCCGTCGTCAGTCAGGCATCGCTCCACGCGCCCCTGACCCTGACCGCGGTCACCACCGTGACGGATGTTCCCCTCTTGACCATCGCCAAAACCAGCCTGCCCGGCTTGCCCGGCCCCGACAAGCCCATCATCTACACGCTCGCGGTGGCGAATCATGGTCAGTCGGTAGTGGCCCTGCCCATCACCGTCACCGATCGCGTTCCATTGAGCACCACGCTGTTGGCGGTTGGCCCCGATGGTGTCACGGATGGTACGTTGATTACCTGGACGCGTGCCGTGTCGCTGGCGTTGGGCGAAACCACCGCCTTCACCTTCAGCGTCAGGGCCGGTCATGTGCCAAGCGGAACCGTCATCTCCAACCCGACCTATCTAGTCAGCAATCCGTTGAGCGGCGTGGCAGCCGGTAAACCGTGCACCGTGACCATCATCGATCCCATCCTGGCGCTGTCCAAAAGCATCTGGCCTGACCCGCCGGGTTCCAATCGGGAGATGACCTACACCCTGACGCTGCTCAACTCCGGATCGCAGGCGACCAGCGTGATCATCACCGATCGCGTGCCTGCAGGCGTGGCCTACGTGCGCGGCGGCGTACTGGCTTCCAATATCGTCTCGTGGTCAGTGCCTGATCTGGATACGGGCGAAGCGGCGGCGTTCACCTACACTGTCTACATCAGCGACGTGATGCAAGTCCCGATCGTGAATGCCGATTACCAGGCGTGCAGTGCCGAAGGAGTCTGCCAGATCGGTCGGCCGCTCACCGTCACCGTGGCCGGCCCTACCTTCAGCGCCAAAGTAATGCTGGATCCGCTTGCCAAAAAACCGGGCGGCGGCGGCGGTCCGGTGACTCCTACTCTCGTCGTGCGAAATCTAGGCCCCGGTAATGCCATCAATGCCCGGATGACGCTCTACTTTGAAAATATCAGCGTTAGCGCCAATGATCTCTATGTCACACCTGCTGTCGGCACACCTCCGCCCTTCCCGTCAGGATCCATTTGCGGCGGCATCAGCAACTGTACTTCCTATGTGTGGATTGGCTCGCTAGCCGAAGGCAGTACGATCACGTTCACCACGGTCACTGGACAGAGCACCATCGGCGGCAGTGAAGGTAGTCCGTATACGGCGACGATCGTCATTACCGATGCTCTGGGAGGCGCCGCCACGCTGCCCGTAACGGCGACCACCGGCGGTCTTGTCACCCACTTCTCTAATCTGCTCCCGACCAAGTCTGCACCACCCGTCATCGGGCGTGGCCAGTTGTTGACGTACACGCTCTCTGTCCTGAATAGCGCCCTGACGACTGATCTGCCGTCTGTCCTAACAGACACCTTGCCATTGAGCACAAGCCTGATCAGCGTCAGCAACGGCGGCCTGACACAAACCATCAGCGGCACACTGCCACGGACGGTAATCTCGTGGACGCTGCCTGCGCTTGGCCCCGGCGAGGTGGTATTCCGCTCTTTCACCGTGCGGGTGGATAACAACCTGGTCAGTGGCACGCAGATTGTCAACGACAATTACCGGGTCCAGTGGTATGAGGTCAATGCCAGTGCGTATTATTCCAAGACCGGCCTACCGGTCACAACCACCGTGCAGGAAGTGGGCCTGATCGATTCATACAAAGACGTGACGCCGACACTGGCTTTGCCGGGCACAGGCAAGGTGCTGACTTATGCCCTGCACATTGTCAATTCCAGCGCCATTTCATTAACGGGTGTGACCCTGTCCGACGTGTTGCCCTGGCGAATGAGCACTTACCAACGAAATGCTGTCGCGAGCGCCGGGACGATCGTCAGTGACATTGTCACACTGCACTGGACCGGCGATGTGGGGGCGTTGTCATCTGAAGTAGTGACTTTCACTGTGCTAGTCGATCCCGACTATCATGGTCCTGTAAGCAACACCGCAACGATCAGCCATACCGATCTGCTAACGCCCGTAGTCGTCTACGCGGTCGCCTACATCACCGATCAACCAGTGCTGACCATCGGCAAAACGGCCGCGCCCGATCCAGTGAAAGCCGGCGGCGAGCTGGTCTACACTATTCAGCTCAATAATCCAGGCTGGCAGGCCAGCGGCTTAATCATCACCGATGCGCTGCCAACGAATGCCAGTTACGTGCCGGGCAGCGCCACTGCGAACGGTCAACTGGTGGGGAATCAAATGCGGTGGGAGTTTCCGGTGTTGAAACCGGGCGAAGGCGCCACGTTTGAATTCCGCGTCAAAGTCGGAAGTGGCAAAGACGTGATCAACCAGCACTACGCTGTCACCTCAGCCGAGGGCGTTAGTGCCACTGGCTTGTCGGTCGTGACGCGCATTTCCGAATTGAGAGTTTATCTGCCACTAATCCGCAAAAACTAAAGGGTTGATGTTTCCCCGATTCAGTAGAGAGGAAGTGAGGACATAGTCACGGCTTGCCCGGTTAACGAATCTGGCTCGATAATAAAACAGGGACACCCTCAACGGTGTCCCTGTTTGCTTGATTGGGCTTAGTTCACATCATCTCGAACAGGATGTCCTGCGCGCCGTGCCAGAGCAGTAGCTGCCCCACCTCATGTAGTTGTTCGCGGCCTTCGACGATTGTCAAGAAATGATTGCCCGCCAGTTGACCGAGCTTGCTGGCGAAGTGCGTCGCGCCATACGGGAAGAGAATCTCCGTTTCACTGTAACCGCCCGGATAAAACAGGATTTCGCCGGGTGCGGGATAACTGGTGTGATGCTCAAAGCCCACGTCGAGTTTGAAGTCGCCCAGCGGAATCCAGCCTGCTTCGCCGCTCCAGCGCGCTTGAATCAACTTCTGATGGTAGGGCAGCAACTTGCAAAACTCCGCGCAGGTGCGAGGCGCGTTGGTCTCTTCCAGGCGGGCGATGAAGACGAGTGCCGCGATCGTGATGCGAAGGTTAGTCATTGGCTTAAGGCACGTCGTCGAAGACGGCCAGCGGCGCGTAGGCCACACCCACCATCGTCGGGCCGGTATGCGCGGCCAGCGCGGGCGACATGGAGTTGACGGGCAGCCACGTGCACTTAAACAACGGATCGATCAAGTTATGCAGCGTTTCGGCGGCGGCCGGGTTGAGGGCGTGCAACACCTGGACGCGCAAGGCGCTGCCGCGCGCGTGCTGTTTCATCATGATCTCCACCAACCCGCGCAGCGCTTGATCGAGGGTGCGCGCCACGCCCAATTGCGCGTACGTGCCGCCAACTTTCTCCACGCCGATCAAGGGCTTGATCTTCAAAAGCGAGGCGACCAGTCCTTTCATGTGGCTGATGCGTCCGCCGTGGATCAGGTACTTCAGATCGCTCAACGTGTAGATGCTTTCGCTGGCCGCGCCGATGCGGTCGATCAGCGCCAGAATTTTATCGAGCGGCCAACCCGCTTTCAGGGCGCGCGCCGCCGCCGCCACTTGCCAGCCCAGCACCGCACACAACGTCTTGGTGTCCACGATGGTCACATTCGCTTCCGGCGTCATCTGCGCGCCGGCCTGTGCGGCGTTCAACGTGCCGCTGAGGCCCGACGACATATGAATCGACAGGATGTCGGGATCGGTCGCGGCCAACCGCTTATACATCTCCGCAAACTCGCCCGACGACGGCTGCGACGTGATGGGGAAACTGGCCGTCTTCATCAGCAGACGCTGCAACTCTTCGGGCTGGATGTCTGCGCCGCTGTGATAGGTCTTGCCATCCAGCGTGATGGTGTGGCGCACGAGGTGGATGTCGATTTCGGGCAGCTGATCGGGGGGCAGGACCATGTCCATGCCAGTGTCGCTGACAATCTGCATGTGAATTCTCCGTTCGCTACTTGAGCCTGATGGATGGCGGCGATGATCCTGCATGAACCAGTATAGACCTAAACGCCGCTCAGCGTCAACGCCAGGCCGATGAGCGCATAGGGTGAACGCATCTAAATTCTGGACAGGTTAGGGGGCCAGGACGTATCATGGTGGGCAATCAAGCTGGGAGGAACTGCCATGGACACGCCGGTCTTGCCGACACTGGAGCAGCACTTTAGCGATTTGACTGACCCGCGAGTTGAGCGGACGAAACTGCATCAGTTGGTGGATATTCTGGTCATTGCCATCTGCGCCGTCATTGCTGGGGCGGATAACTGGGAAGATGTCGAGGCGTTTGGCGTTGCCAAACGAGAGTGGTTCCAGACCTTCTTGACGTTGCCCAATGGGATTCCCTCGCATGATACGTTCACACGGGTCTTTGCGCGCTTGGACCCGGAACAATTTCAGACCTGCTTTCTGCGGTGGATCAGCGCGGTCAGCCAGCGGATTGGCGGCCAGGTGATTGCGCTTGATGGCAAAGTCCTGCGGCGGTCGCACGATCGCGGGATTGGTCAGGCCGCCATCGATATGGTCAGCGCGTGGGCGACGGCGAATCGGCTGGTGTTGGGTCAAGTGAAAGTCGCGGAGAAATCGAACGAAATCACCGCCATTCCACGCCTGCTGGAAGCCCTCGAAATCAGCGGCTGTATTGTCACGATTGACGCGATGGGTTGCCAGACCGACATTGCCCAGACCATTGTCGATCACGACGCCGATTATGTGTTGGCCCTGAAAGACAATCAAGGCCAACTGTCCGAAGATGTCCAATTGCTGTTCGATGATCTGGAAGAGAGTCAGTACCGCGCCTATGCGTTCGACTATACCAAAACCGTGGACAAAGGGCATGGGCGCCTGGAGATTCGCGAGTGCTGGACCATCTCCGATCCCGAGATTTTGAGCCACCTGCGCGGCTTTGAACGCTGGCCGCACTTGCAGACCGTGTCGCGCATTCGGGCCCAGCGCCAAATCGGAGATGAGACGAGTTGCGAAGACCGCTATCATCTCGCCACGATCACGGGCGCATCGCGCGTCCTCGGCGCGGTGCGCGCGCATTGGGGCATCGAAAATGAACTGCATTGGACGCTGGATATCGCCTTTGACGAAGACCGCTGTCGCGTCCGCAAGGACCACGGCCCGGAGAATCTGGCGCTGCTGCGCCATCTCGCGTTGAACTTGCTCAAGCACGAAAAGACCGGCAAGCGGAGTATCAAAGGCAAGCGGCTCCTTGCGGGCTGGAAGAATGACTACCTGCTCAAAGTCTTGGCCGGGCTGGCGCAGTTGGGCAATTAAGATGCGTTCACCCTAGATGAGCGCATCAAGCCCCGATGAATTGCCCCAACGAACCAACCGGGCGCGACAGCGGCGCAATCTCTGGTGAGCTGGTACGATATACGTTATGGATGAACACACCATCGAGCAGGCGCATGAGCAGATAGAGGTCGTCTATCGCGCTGAATCGCGCCGCGTGCTCGCTACCTTGATCCGCCTGCTGGGCAATTTTGATCTGGCGGAGGATGCCCTGCATGAGGCTTTCAAAATCGCGCTGGAGCAATGGCCGCGTGACGGCATCCCTGCCAATCCGCGGGCCTGGCTGGTTTCGACAGGCCGCTTCAAGGCTATTGACTCTTTGCGTCGTCATGCCCGCGTCGACACCTCATTTGAAGAAGTCGCCGAACAACTCGATCGGGATACACGGTACGCCGTCGGGCAGACTGACGCGGACATCGAAGACGATCGGCTGCGGCTGATTTTCACTTGCTGCCATCCGGCCTTACCGGCGGAAGCCCGCGTGGCCTTGACGCTGCGCGAAGTGTGCGGGCTTACGACCGAGGCGATTGCGCACGCTTTCCTCAGCACGCCAACCACGTTAGCCCAGCGTATCGTGCGCGCCAAGGCCAGGCTTCGGGACGGACACATTCCTTACGAAGTGCCCGAACGAAACGAACTCCCCGAACGGCTGGCGACTGTACTTCAGGTGATCTATCTGGTGTTCAACGAAGGCTACTCGGCCACGTCGGGCGAGTGGCTGACGCGCCCCGATCTGTCAGGTGAGGCCATCCGTTTGGGGCGTTTGCTGGTTGAACTGCTGCCGGAGCCGGAAGTGATTGGTCTGCTCGCCTTGATGCTGTTGCACGAATCACGGCGTCCGGCGCGGACTTCACTCGCCGGTGACGTAGTCCTCCTCGAAGATCAAGATCGCTCACTCTGGAACCGGGAGCAGATTACCGAAGGGGTAGCCCTGTTGCGGGCCGCACTGCTGTCACGCCGTCTGGATCAATATACGCTGCAAGCCGCCATTGCCGCCGTACACGCCGCCGCACCGAGTTTTGCCGCCACCGATTGGACCCAGATCGTTAGCTTATACGATCGATTGCTGCAAGTGACCCCCTCATCGGTGGTTGAGATCAACCGCGCCGTCGCCATCGCGATGCGTGACGGTCCGGCCGCCGGCCTGACGTTGATCGACACGATCCTGGCGCGCGGCGATCTGAGCGACTACTATTGGGCACACTCGGCGCGAGCGGATCTTTGCCGACAGCTGGGCCGAACGGCGGAAGCCCGCGCCGCCTATTTGAAGGCGCTCGCGCTCGTACAATCGGGACCGGAGCGGCGGTTCCTCGAGCGGCGCATGGCTGCCTTGTCGGCTTAACCCGGCCCGCGCACGAGTTTTCGAAACTCGTCGGCCCGATTGTCGATTTTGGCCCCCCGCCAACGACTATCTCATGAAGCACCAATCCACGGAGTCAAGCATAATCAAGGGATGCCTGACTACCTACCATAAGGAGACTGGCAATGCAATTCATGGTGTACGATCCCAACTTCAAACCAGAAGAGGCTAAACCGCCCACGCCGGAAATGATGGCCGAGATGGGGAAGTTCATTCAAGAGGCGATGCAGGCTGGTGCGGTGGTTGCGACCGGGGCGCTGCAGCCGACGGGTACGCGCTTGAAGCTGTCGAACGGGAAATTCACCGTGACTGATGGCCCCTTCATCGAGCTAAAGGAACTGCTGGCCGGCTGGGCCGTCATTCAAGCCAGGTCACTGGACGAGGCTATCGAGTGGTGCAAGCGCTTCCGCAAGATCGTCGGGGATGGCGAATCGGAGATCGTTCAAGTGTTTGGACCGCAGGACTTTGAATCGACGGAACACGCCTCGGCCCACACGGCGTGATCGAAATAAGCTGAGAAGTTGAGCCAGGCACTCTGATCGTGCAGAGTGCCTGGCCTGCGAAAAATCAAGCAGCCGCCAACGCCATTCCGATGAGCGCATCAAGCCCCGATGAATTGCCCCAACCTATCACGCCCTCCACGCAGTCGTCGCGTGAAGGCGTCCCCGTGACCAACCCATCGATCACGTTAATCAGCCGTTCGTCGGCTTCGCCGTTGGCCGCGCACTCGATGAGGTTGGCGCTGATGGTCGTGGTGCGTTGATAGGCTGATTCAACAACGCGCTGATTGAAAGCCATTAAGGCATCCTGAGCGGAGCGGCGGGCGTCCTTCGACTCCACTCCGTTTCGCTCAGGATGCGCCCGACGCGCAGTCGAAGGACGCCCGGGATTCAGCATCAGCAACAACCCGATCGTGACATCGTCGCCCGACGGCGTGAGACCGCGACCCAGACCGAGCAGGCTTTCGATCACGATTGTGGCTTGATCGAAGTATTGTTGCTGGATCGACTCACGCAGTTGAGTTAGCCGCGCCAGCAGCGCGGCTTCACTGGCTGAAAGGGCCTGTTTTTCAGGCAGATCGAGCAGGTGTGGCAGCAGCAGGCCAAATCCTTCCGGCGCTTTGCGTGCCAGCACGCTCGACGCGAGTTGTCGCAGCGCTTCACGTTGATCGGCAATTGATCGCGCAATAGCGGGCGCAGTCGGCTGCCACACCTCCGCCGCCGAGAGATCGATCTCGATGGCCGGGAAGATCAATCGGGTTGGGGATAGCCGCACGCTATCCCCTAACGCGCAATCGAATGTCCTATCGACATTAATTGTCAATGGCCCGCGCCAGCGCTCGACCGAGACGAACAGGACGCGCTGATCGATCGATAGAAACAGGCCGCGCGATGTGATCCCGATCACTTTTGCCTCGCCGCCACGTGACGTGACCTGCGCGGCGGCGAGGCCGATGCTGTGTGCGTTCATTGTTTGATAATCAGCGGCAAGAACAGGCCAAAGTCGTTATCGCCGATGAGCAACGTCGCTTGCGCTGGAATGCCCAGTGTGGCGTTGGTCAGCGCGCTCAGTGTCAAGTTGAGCGTCTCTGATGATTCAAACTGCGCGTCATCGAGGATGGACACATTGAAAGTGGCTGTGGTCAACCCGGCCGTGATAGTGAGCGTGCCATTGAGCGATGTGTAGTCCGATCCGACGGTGGCCGTGCCATCGCTAGTGGCGTAGTGAACGGTTACGGCGATGGGTGACGGTTGATTCAGCGTGACCGTAATCAACGCGGTGCTGTCGCTTTCACCGGTGCTGTAGGTGGCCGCGCTGAACTGAACCTGCGGTTGATCGTTGTCGATGATCGTGACGAGTGTGGACGCAGGCGCGCCCAGCGTGGCGCTGATGGGATTGCTGAGTGTGAGGCTGAAGGTTTCGTTGTTTTCAATGATCGCGTCGTTCACGATCGCAATATTGAAGGTCGACTGTGTTATGCCGGGTATGAACGTCACGGTGCCGCTGGCCGCGGTGTAATCACCGGGGGCAATTGCTGTGTCATTGCCGGTGGCATACGCAACTGTTACCGTGAACGGCGCGGCCTGATCGAGTGTGACGGTGATGGGCACTATGCCCGCACCTTCGTTCACGCTGTAATTGGCTGAACTCAACGCGACCGCGGGTAAGTCGTTGTCGATGATCGTTACCGACGCCGATGAGGGCGCGCCCAGCGTAGCACTGACCGGATTGCTGAGCGTGACGTTGAACATTTCGCTGCTTTCAACGCCTGTGTCATTCACGATCACGATATTGAAGGTCGCCTGTGTTGCGCCGGGCGCAAATGTCAGCGCGCCGGTCGCGCTGGTGTAATCACCCGGCGCGGTCGCCGTGCCGTTACTCGTGGCGTAGGCGACTGTGATGGTGAAGGGCGCGGCCTGATTGAGTGTGGCTGACACTGGTACAGTGCCTGTGCTTTCACTGACGCTATACGTGGCGGAACTTAGCGCCACTGTCGGTTGATCGTTGTCGTTGATCGTGACTGCCACTGACGACGGCGCACCGAGCGTGGCACTGACTGGATTGCTCAGTGTAACGCTGAAAGTCTCCACGTTTTCGATCAGCGCGTCATTGGCGATGGGGACGTTGAACACCGCTTGAGTTGCGCCCGGCGTAAACGTCAACGTGCCGCTGGCCGCGGTGTAGTCGGCGGGTGCAGTGGCTGTGCCATCGGCGGTAGCGTAAGTGACGGTGACGGTCGTCGCGGTGGTCGTGTTAAGTGTCGCCGTAATCGCCGCGCTGCCTGCGCCTTCATTCACGCTGTAACTCGCGGCGCTCAGCTGCACGCTGGGTGTGCCGTTATAGGGTGTGCAAGCATAGGCTAACGGCCGAATGTCCAGTGACCACCCGTTGAGTGTGCCAGTGTCCGTTCCTGCCAGATCGGCCACATTCAAAGTCCAGACGCCGGCCAGTGCCTGTGCGTCGAAGGCGGACAATGCCTCTTCAGGCCGGTAGCTGCCCGTGAAGGGCGCGGCGCCGTTGGCGATAGCGGTTGCAGCCTCGTCGTCCAGCGTAGTGTTCACGAAATTGTCGCCGCTGCCGCCGCGTTGGTTGATCAGAGTGAGCGACGTACCCGCCGGCGAGTCCAGGCTGATGTTCAGGTCACTATCGTAGGTGTGCGTGATGCTGTTGAGGCGCACATCCACGTCCCCGATCGCGCCCACCGCGCCAATCGAGAGCGTGGAGTTCACGCCGGTTGAATTGTTATCCGGGATCGCTTTGGGCACATCGACTGAGGTGTACGTGGTCAATGCGCCGAGCATCGGCGTACCGATCGGCACGCTGATGGTGGTGGCCCACGTTTGCGTGAGATTGTGCGTCGCGGTGAAGA
>JAUQXD010000585.1 GCA_030834835.1 Thermoflexales bacterium
GACCCCACGTCGACTCGCCCGTGATCACTTTGGTGCTCATATATTTGTGGATAGGCGTCTGTCGGGGATCAGTCAGACCGGTCAGGGCGTGCAGCGCCAGGTCCCGATCGGTCACAATCCCGCGCAACTGACCCGCTTCCACGATCAACACATCGCCAATATCCCGATCGCGCATGATCGCAGCCACATCCGTGACACTGGTGTCCGGGGCGCACGTGGCTAACGGGCGCGTCATTACGTCATAGGCTTTTAGCATAAGTTACTCCAGTCAGGGAAACAAACTGAGCGACTGAGCGGGCCGAACAGCCCGCTCAGTCGCACTCATTAAATCGTCCCGCGACGGCCGCTCAACAGGTTGACGGCGATGACGATCACCGCGAGCACTAATAGCACGTGCACCAACCCGCCACCGATACCGCCGATGAGGCCCAGGGCCCACAACACCACGAGCACTACCACAATTGTCCATAACATGGGAACACGCTCCTATCCTACGCTTAAGTGAAACACCATTGTCAATCCAGGACCGCTGGCTTAGCCGGGCCACGCTACGGCCTGCCCCGACACTAGAAATTGGGATCGGCTACCGACAAGATGAACAACGCCATCACGACGACGGTCAAGACCAGGCTGATCTTGAAGCCCCAGCGTCGGCTGTAGGGCCAGACCGGTAAGGACGCTGGCACTGAAACCAACAGACCCGCCATCAACAGGGTTTCAAACATGGCGTACTCCTCACTGGGTCGATCACGGTTTTTGTGACCGGGCGCCTGCGCTTTGCGCAGGTTGCATCGTCACACATTGCGAGCAAAGGTGACCTTGTTTTTCGGTTGCTGTGGCGAGCGAATCGTCTGGCAAACGATGCAGCCTGCCTGGGCAGGCGCTCAGTAACATCATCATACGCGCTTTCCGTTGGGGTGACTGTCAGCACAAGTCTGATTGCGTTGTCGGTGTTTGGACTACGCGCGGCTGGTCCGATCCGCGCAAACAAAACGCGTGGACTGTGATGCGCAGTCCGCGCGTTGATGTGAAGAACGGCATGGTGTGCGAGGGTCGGCGTCTTTAATGGCGCGTTTGCACAAGGCCGCCACTGTGGTGTACCACGCCCGCAGTATTTCGATGTCGGCGGATTGCTGATCGGACACCCGTTGATAGATCTGAAGGGCTGCTGGTTGGACGCCACTCCTCAATGCGTGAGCTCGCCTGCTACTTCTCCATCTGCCGTGTAGAAGCGAACGGTTTGCCAGCCAGTAGCAGCGGCTGGATCATGCACGAATACACCCCGGTGTCCGTGAGCAGGCGACGAAACTGCCACTTTTACCCTCGGTTACCCGCAGCCGTTTGATCGGAATCCGAGCCGATCATGCTCGTTGAGAGTCCTATCAACTGATGCGATCACACTCGCCATACATTCTTTGGACCCGTTCAGAGCCATATTTGGCCTCCAGTCGCTTGACTATGAAATGTCCGGTAGCTATCGTCTGAAAATGCTGCATAAACAGGAGATTTATCGTGCCGCCGGCCACAGCCCCCACGATCGGCACCGCTTTGGCCGCCAACTCCTCGGTGACTACCGTGCTAAAGCGTGCGGCGATTTTCGTGATCAGTTTAGCCAGCGGGGGTGCGCCTTCATCGACCAGGCCCTTTTCAGCGATATAGGCTGCCGCTTCCGAGATTGATTTGCCCAGGACGCCGCGCACCGCCCAGTAGCCTTCGCCGGGCACGTCGTCGTCACCGTGCCCGCTTAAAGCCAGCACTTCCAGACAGGCTAATTTGACTTCAAGCCGGGTAATATCATGGCCCTCACTGCGCGCAATGTCGGCGATCGACCGCAAGACCAGACAGGTTGAGACCGGCAACTCGATCAGGGACGAGGTAAGTCCGGCCGCACCGCCAATCATGCCGGAGGTGGTCGCCAACATTTTGTGCAGCCGGTCGCGCGATGCTTGCGGCCGGGTATTGCCCAGCGTCAGAATCACAAAGCCTAAGCCCTTGAACAAGGCCGCCTGGGTGGCTTTGCCAATCATGGCGTGCCAGCGTCTGGGCAAGCGCTTGAGCAGGGCCTGGGTGGGCTTGCCCACCACATCGGCCACCGCCGCGACCAGATCGCGTGTTTCGAGTTTAGATCTGGCAACTCTTAAGTCGCGCAAATCGGACGCGCTGAGTTCGAGGTCCGTGATTTCAGGCATCATAGACAACCTCCAGTGGTGATCGATTGCCAGAGTGCCGGGCTTGATGGGTCAGCCTTCGCCCGCTCCGGTCCGCTAGAGAAACGTCTGGCGCAGATTCAGTGGCTGTCATGACGACGGTTTCGCGCTGACGGGCGTTTCTTTGGCCACCGGCTGGTTCACGAAAATGCGCGGTTTGCCCCGGCGATAAATCACTATCGACAAGGCCAGCCACACGCTGCCGAGCAGGTACGCGGCGATCACATCACTGGCCCAGTGCTGCCCCACGTAGATCCGTGACGGCCCGATCAGCGCGATCATGCCGATGAGCAAAATCAGCAGCACCATGCGCCACCACGCCGGTTTGAGCAGCGTGTAAGCCAGAAACAACATGAAGCCAAAGAATGTGCTATAGAACAACACATGTCCGCTGGGAAAGGAATAATCTTTCAACTGGTTGATGACCGTCACCAGGTCGGCGCTGGGTCGTGGCCGATCGATCAGGACTTTGAGACCCAGCCCCAACGCAGAGCTGCCGACCACGCTGGTGCTGGCCACGATGGTTTCCCATTTCAAACCACTCGCATACAGAAATAAGAGGATGATCAGGGTGATCACCCAGGCTTGCGGCCCGAATCCGATCCACGTCAACGTATTCATCACCGCATCGAACCAACCCGCGTGGTACGTCTGAAGCGCGCGCGTGATCGTCACGTCGAACGTAAAATAGGCGACCGTTTTTGCCAGCACCGCCAGGATGATGAAGGCCACCACCGCGCCAATCAGATACGTCAGGAAAACTGCTGCCCGATAGCGTCGCCAGGGCGTCTCGACAACCGCGCCCGCGGCATCGATGGCCCGCCGCCAGGCATTAACGGGTTGCTTAACAGCCTCGACCGTTTGTTGTTCCACTGTCTTGACGCTATCCGTCATTGTTTACCACCGCTTTACAGATACGGCGCGACCAACACCCCTAAGCCACCCCAAATCAACCCTAAAATCGCCCCGGCGAGCACATCACGCGGATAGTGTACGCCCAGATAAACCCGCGTGAACCCGACCAGCATTGCGATGACATACAGGCCCAGTGCGATGATCAGCGGCAATTGAAAATGGCTAATGGCGAGCGTCATCATGAAAAATGTTTGCGTCGTGTGCCCGCTGGGAAAGGATAATCCCGCCTCGCGCCAGCCGATCACGCGCGTTTCGCGCAGCAAGTTAAACGGCCGCGCCCGATCCGTTAAAGCCTTGATGATCGTGACTAACAGCCACAGCGTCAGCGAACCCAGGACCATATCACTGGCAAAACGCTGATCGCCTAACACGTATGCAGCCACCACCAACAGCGCGGCGAAACCCACATTGCCGATCTGCGTCGCCACCCACATCAGGCGATCCATCCACACCGCGTGATAGCCGCGCAAGTTTAGCGCAGTAAACAGCCACACGTCCAGGCGCTGACCGGTCGCCCACAGCAGTGACACCGCCACCAGGCCAAAGACGCCCAGCAGCGTAAT
>JAUQXD010000586.1 GCA_030834835.1 Thermoflexales bacterium
TGGCGCCTGAAGAATACTTGCTCGTCGTCGCGCGTGATGAAGCGACCGATGATCGCCTGCGGCTGGCTGCGGTAACGACCGGGCTGGCGACGGACGACCAGGCAGCGCGGCGTGAACTCGCGGTGGATGAACTTATCGAACAACGCGCGGCGGCTAGAACGCAACAGTTGGGGCCAGCGTCCGGGGGAGTCCCGGCACCCGAAAACATCACAGACTTCGCCCGATTGCTCGGCTGGATCTCGCATTGCACGCTGTGTGGTGACTGTCTGGACGCCTGTCCATTGTACAACGGCGAACTGGCCGGCCTGCTGGGAGTAGGGGGCTTGCGGCGCAACAATCATGCCCCGCTGGCCGACTTCATCGGGGTGGCGCGCTGGCTCACGTCTTGCTCGGGCTGCGGCATGTGCGAAGCGGCCTGTGAGCAAGGCATCCCGCTAGGGTTGATCGCTTCGGCGTTCAGCCACAGCATTCGCGGCGGGCTGCATCACTACGCGGCGGGTGATCCGGATCGGCCGCTGCCGTGGGCGGGAAGGTCGTGACGAGTGAGGAGTGACGAGTGAGGAGTGAGGAGTGATGAGTGACGAGTGAAGAGTGAGGAGTGACGAGTAAGGAGTGATGTCATGCCCGAGTGTAGTTGTCGGGCATCCAGACTGACGACGGGAGTACTGCACCGCATGTGTTGGCAGTTCGCGGCATGTGACAGCCGCTTATCACCTGCGCGCCGATACGCTTTGCGGTGTTCGGCGTCTCCGAGGACGCGGGTGAGGAGCGGGTAAATGAGACCTCGAAGGTTTTGCAAAACCTTCGAGGTCTTGTTATTAGAACGGTTTCCAATCGCCTCGCGCTGCATCGTCATGCCCGAGTGCAGTCGCCTGGCGCGCCCCCGCTTTGCGGGCAGGGCGTGTCGGGCATCCAGACTGACGATTGGCGGGCGTGCTCAATGGGCTGCTGGATTCCCGCCGAAAGCACGCGGGAATGACTGATTCCACAGGATTCTTAGCCGTTGAGTTTCTTGAGCAGATCGGGGCGCTTGCGTAGGGCGACCCGGGCAATGCCACGGAGCTGTTTCATGTAGGCCGTGAGCGCTTTGACGGCGGCGTTGCGATCGGCGGTGGCTTTGGTGGCGCTACCGATGGCGGAATTCTGATCGGTGTCGGCAGTGGAATAGGCGTCGAGCGCGGCCAGGGCGGCGTCGATGACGGTGGCCGGGTAGCCGAAGGTCGCCAGTGTGGCGGCATAGGGTTCGGCCTGGGCGGCCTGATAAGAGGCGCGGGCGGCGGTGATCAGTTTTTGCTTGTCGTCCGGGACGGTGCCATTGACGTTGAGCGCCTTGCGGTCGCTGGCGGTAAAGGCGGTGACGGAGCGGACGGTCTCGCGGAAGTCGAGGTACATTTCGCGCGCAGTGGCGATGCTGCCCGACAGTCCGGCAGTGGCATGGCCCTGCGCGGCCAGCATGGTCTGGCGGTGGGTGAAGGCGGCCTGTGCCCCCTGTTGCAGGGTAAAGCCTTCGGTGAGTTTGGCGGGGATGTAACCGCGCGCGGCCAGTAACACCGAGATTTCAGGATCGGTCTTGACGGTTTCGAGGTACTGCCCGTCGGCGGTGATCTGATTGGCAATCTTCTGATCTTGATCGGCCTTGCGTTTGACGGGTTTCGGGGTTGGAACGGCTAGATCGGTCACGATGCTCCTTGGTTTGAACGAATTTCACCGGCGGAGTGGGTTTTGCCGATGATGGACAGACGTTTCAGGACGCTTTTTTTGGCCGGATGACGTTTTATTGTTGGTCGTAGGTCGTTTCAAGTTGTCTGGAGTCGTTTTGAAGTTGCACGGAGTCGATTCTAATCTACCCAGAAGTGATTTAGATTAACCCGGAGGCGATTTGGAGTTGCCCGGTGGTGATTCTGATCTGCCCGGAGGCAATCGTAAACTGCCAGGATACGATTTGGAGATG
>JAUQXD010000587.1 GCA_030834835.1 Thermoflexales bacterium
CTTTGCACCGATCGATGCGATACGTGCAGCGCGGCAGGAACGGGCAACCTTTGGGCAGGTCAACCAGATCGGGCGGCGCGCCATCGATCGAGACGAGGCGGGTGCGTTCAGTTTCATCCAGGCGGGGCAGCGAACCCAGCAAGCCCAGCGTGTACGGATGTGAGGGGTGGGCGTACAGATCATCGACCGGGGAGCGCTCAATAATATAACCGGCGTACATGACGATCACGTTTTTGACCAGGCGGGCCACTACGCCCAAGTCATGCGTAATCCACACCACGGCCATGCCCAGTTCGTCGCGGAGTTTCTTCACCAAGTCCACAATCTGCGCCTGAATGGTCACATCCAGGGCCGTGGTCGGCTCGTCGGCGATGAGAATCTGGGGCATGCACGACAGCGCCATGGCGATCATCACGCGCTGGCGCATACCGCCGGAGAACTGGTGCGGATAGTCGTCCAATCGATCGCCGGCGCGCGGGATGCCCACCATGGTCAGCAGCTCGGCCGCGCGGGTGCGCGCCTGCTTTTTGTCCATGTTCATGTGCAGTTCCAGCATCTCCGTTATCTGCCGTCCGATGGTCATCACCGGGTTCAGCGACGTCATCGGATCCTGGAAGATCATCGCGATCTCTTTGCCGCGCACCTGCCGCATTTCATCCATCGACAGTTTCAGCAGGTCGCGGCCATTGTAAACCACTTCGCCGCGATAAATTTCGCCGGGCGGCTGCGGAATCAACCGCAGGACAGACATCTGCCCGACGCTCTTGCCGCAGCCACTCTCCCCCACCACGCCGAGCGAGTCACCTTCGTTGAGCGCGTAAGAGATGCCGTTGACGGCATTGACGTACGCGCCCGTGATCTTGAAGCGAGTTGCCAGATCTTTCACTTCCAGGAGCGGTTGTTGTTGCGGCATACAGGGGGCGTCCTCCGATTCGATAAATGTAGTGCCAAATCCGGCGGCCAGTCAACTGATCTGGCCGCCGTTCAACACCTAACGAACTGCATATAAGGGCGCGGTCGTAAGCAACAACCACTGCCCGTTACCGACAATAATCGCCGGCGGAACCGTGGTCCGCAGCGACTCAGGGGTAGAATTCTCGTGCAGGCCGTCGGCCAGCGCTGGTACCGATGGGCCGAGCGCCGATGATTGGCCCACTGTGCCGGCCGCTTTCGCCAGCAACGCCTCGCGCACATCGGCCGACGGCTCCAGGCTGTCTACCGCTTCGTGCATCGAACGTCGAATCAAGTTATCCAAAGAGACTCCTTCTGTCATAGTCCACCGCCGCCTAAACCGACGACCGCGAACCCTGCGCCACGGGCCGCAACGAATTAGGCCGATACGCGTCCAGACACAGCTTCAACTGCTCGCGCCCGTAATGCAGCCGCGACTTCACCGTGCCGACCGGACAATCCAGAATGTAGGAAATCTCTTTCAGGCTGAGATCGTTGAGATAGTACAACACGACGGTCAGGCGTTGATTGGGGGGCAGCGCATCAATCGCTTGCTGGATGACCGTCTGAAGTTCGGACAGTTCTGCCTGATATTCTGAGTTGGTGCGAATCGGCGCCACCAACCGATCGATCATCGTTTCGATCGAGGTCAACCAGCGGGAGCGGCGGGTCACCCAGGTATAGGCCAGGTTCACGGTTACCCGGTACAGCCACGGCTCCAGCGGCAAACTCTGGTCGATCCGGCGGGCGTAGGTGTTGACTTTGAGAAAACACTCTTGCAGGATGTCTTCGGCCGACTGGCGGTCGTGTGTGATCGCCAGCGCGGTGTGAAACACCAGCAGGCGATACCGATCGTACAGGGTTCCCAGCGCGCTGAGATCCCCGTCACACAGGCGTTGAATCAGCTGAGCATCCGTCGTGGCCGTCATATTCTCAGTCAATACTCACACCTCAGGCAGAAGGTTCAATGAGAGGTTGAAATTTGAACCGATAGTTCTAGAACCGACCGAAGGCCATTATACAAAAGATCAATGAAAACGCAAACCCCAAACGGACTATTCGTCTGGCGCCTGACGCAGCGTGTCCAAAAACGCCCGATCGGCCTTGCTCAATTCAACAGCGGTCAGCATGTCCGGGCGGCGCAGCCACGTTCGGCGCAGCGCCTGCTCCCGCCGCCACCGATCGACTTTGGCGTGATCGCCGGACAGCAGAACCTCTGGTACCCCCCACCCTCGAAACTCCGGCGGGCGGGTGTAGTGCGGATACTCCAGCAAGCCGCTGGCGTGCGAGTCATCGCTGGCCCCTTCCGGGTCGCCCAGCGCCCCCGGCTTCAACCGGATCACGGCGTCCAGCACCACCAGCGCCGCCAGTTCGCCGCCCGTCAGCACGAAATCGCCGATCGAGATTTCATCCGAAGCCAGATGTTCGCGGATGCGCTCGTCGAAACCCTCGTAGCGTCCACAAATCAACGCCACCCGATCATACTGCGCCAGCTCATAGGCGATGCTCTGGTTAAAAACTCGGCCTTGAGGGGTGAGAAGAATAATCGGGATTGGGAATTGGTGATTAGTAACTGGTGATTGGTAATCGGTGTCCTGATCCCCACTCCCTGATCCCTGCTCCCTGATCCCTAAAACGCTCTCCACCGCCGCAAATACCGGCTCCGGCTTCATCACCATGCCGCCGCCGCCGCCGTAAGGATAATCGTCGGTGACCTGATGCTTGCCCGCCGCGTAGTCACGGATGTTGTGCAGCTGCACATTCAGCAAGCCCGCGTCGATGGCCCGCTTGATCATGCTCTCACGCAAAGGACCTTCAAAAATACCGGGGAATAAAGTGAAGATGTCGAAGCGCATGCCGCGATTGTAACACAAGTCGGGTGTGGCTTATCGCCGATCATCCGTCGCGCGGGATTTTCCCCAATTTCGGCCATAGCCTGTAACGCGAGTTTGCCGTGCGAAAAGGATTCGCAAGACCTCGACCACTAACTTGACCAT
>JAUQXD010000588.1 GCA_030834835.1 Thermoflexales bacterium
TTTTAAGCGCGCGCCCGGCACGTTGCATCGTTTTCCCGACGGCCAAACAGAGGGCACGATCGGCAAGGTACGTAATATTCGCTTCAACAACATCCTGTGCCGCAGCGAGAACGGCGTCTACATTGCTGGCTGCCCGGACAGCCGCATTGAAGATGTCTTGCTGGAAAACGTCCGCGTGGAGATCGACAAGACCAGCAAACATCTGGGCGGCCAGTACGATCGCCGCCCGTGTGATGTCGAGGGGATCATTCAGCGGCAAACCGCCGGCTTCTTGATTCACGATGCTGATGACATCACCTTGCGCAACTGCCGCGTCATCTGGGGCGACAATCGGCCCGATTATTATGGCTCTGCCCTTGAGGCCCATGACGTGATGGGCCTGGAAGTGGACTACCTCAAGGGCACAGCCGCGTATCCCGAACGTGATGTCGCCGTGCAGGTCACACCGCCTGAAGCCCTGAGCGTGCGCTGAAGAAACCGGCGAATGGAATTCGCGCCTACGGTGACACGAAGCCGACCTGCGTCGGCTAGATTCCAGTCGGCGTAGGCCGACTTTGTGTAATTGTTGCTGCGACACGTGCACCGCACACAACCGCCTGCGGTGCAGTGCAGGTGTTTCAATCGCCAAACAGTTGCTGATGAACATGAACGACTATTTAACAACATTCGCTCAACTTCCGCAGCCGCATTCACATGATTTGCGTTTGCCGGACTGGGGACCCTACAACAAAAAATATAACGGCCTGGCCCACATCCCTGATCTGACACGCGGCCTGCGCTTTGAGTTAAGCGTTTTTCCCGCGTACTTCCGCCATAAAGTGAATGTGCCCTCGGTCAAATGGGAAGCCGATTATCATCCGTGGGAGGTCGCGCCGGGCCTGAGTTATTTTTCTTATCGCTACGATCTGGAATGGAAAGATCAGGTCTATTGCGATGTGGCTTACTTTGCCTTGCCCGATGAGCCGAAGGCCAACGCGCGCGTGGTGCGCTGTGAGTTCGTCAACAACACCGCTCTGCCCCAGCACCAGGCGCTGCACTACATGGCGTATATTAATTTTCCACCTGTCCGGCCCTATTCGGATGAAGCGATCCTGCCGGCTGAGGTTCATCTGCCTTCGGGTGCGATCTGGCTGGATGGGCTGGACTACGTCGATCTCCGCTATGCCACCGCGCGGCCGAGCGATAACCTCGTCTACGAAGGCGGGTATCGCGGTGAAGTGCGCGATCACGGCTTCGTCAACGGCACCGGCCTCGGCTGCGACTTCGGGGCCGAGACGGGCGATCGGGTGCAGTACACCCTGTCGTCGCCGCGCCCGATCCAGCAGGGCGTGTTGTTGGTGCGCTATCGTGCTCTGGCAGGTCGAGCGACCTTTGAAATGCGCGGCCTCGTCAACACACCGATCGCCTTTGAATCTACCGGCGATTTTGAGGTGCGCGCCGTTGCCTGTGGATCACTATCGACGGGCGAACATCTGCTGGAGCTTATTTCGACGGGGAACTGCCCGATCGAACTCGACGGCTTCGTGATCGCCGAGCAAGCCGATCGAGAACGTGTCACATTCACGCCGCGCCAGTGGAATCCCATCGCTCAACTCGAAGACGGGCCGCATCAAAACACGCTGCTGCTGCGTTACGCAGACCTGTCGAGCGTTTACGGTCTGGCGTGGACGGGTCAAAGTTCGGAAGTGCGCCAGTACTTTTCCAGCGAACTTGATCGCTCGATGCGTTACTTCGTCAACGAGCACGTTCAGACCGAATTGCACGCGGATGATGGCGGCCATTTCACGAACGTTTTCATCCGCCCGATCGTGCTGGAGCCGCATTCTCGATCGGTCTTGTACGGGTTGATCTGCAATGGCAGTGAAGGGGAAGTGACCGAGCGCCTGGCCGCTTTCGATCTTCAATCGAAATCTTTAGAAGACGACTACAGGTGCGCCCGACGGGCGAAGGTTACCTTCAACGTTAATCCTTCGGGACAGGACTAGGCCTTTAGCCAGGAACGAATGGCGGCCACTCTGCTGACCAACGGGGTCTATCCCGTCTACACGCGGCGCAGTTTCATCCGTCACTTTTCGCCGGGCAAGTGGTGGGATTGTCTCTACACGTGGGATTCGGGTTTCATCAGTCTGGGCTTGCTGGATGTCGATCGCACAAGAAGCATCGACTGCCTGAATGCTTACACGACGCCCGTCGGCGATCAACAGGCCGCGTTCATTCATCACGGCAGTCCGGTGCCTGTGCAAATCTACGCCTTTCAAGAATTGTGGAATCGCACTCTTTCTCAAGAATTGCTACGCTATTTCTATCCGCGTCTGCGCCAGTTCTATCTTTTCCTGGCGGGCAGGCTCGGCAGTTCCACAACCCGCGCACTCAAGTCGAATCTGTTGAAGACGTGGGACTATTTCTATAACTCCGCCGGATGGGATGATTATCCGGCGCAGGTCTATGTACACGCCAACCAACTCGAAGCCAGTGTAACGCCAGTGGTGACAACCGCGCACGTCATCCGCAGCGCGAAGATTTTGCAACAGGCCGCGCGCGCGCTGGGACGCACTGACGATGTAAAGGACTATCAGGCCGACATTGATCTGTTTGTCAAAGCGCTGAATGATTACGCCTGGGATGAGGACGCCGGTGTGTTCAGTTACGTCGTCCACGACGAAGCCGGCCACCCGATCGACATTCTGCGTCATGCCAGCGGCCAGAATCTGAATCTGGGCTTCGATGGCGTCAGTCCCTTTTTCGCCGGGATGTGCGATCGAGCGCAGGAAAGCCGCCTGTATGCGCGCCTCGAATCAGCCGATCATCTGTGGACGCCCGTTGGCTTGACGGCGGTCGATCAGAGCGCCCCTTACTATCGGCCGGATGGTTATTGGAACGGCATGGTGTGGTTTGCGTATCAATGGTTCTTCTGGAAAGCCTCGCTCGATCTAGGTTACGGCGATATGGCTTTTCGGATTGCACGCACGGCGCTTGACACCTGGCGCGACGAGGTAGCCGCGACCTACAACTGCTTCGAGCATTTCGTTGTCGCCTCGCGTCGGGGCGCGGGTTGGCATCATTTCGGAGGGTTGTCTGCGCCGGTGCTGGCGTGGTTCCATGCTTATCATCAGCCGGGCACGCTTACCTGCGGTTTCGATACGTGGATCGAAGCGTTACAAATATCGGAAGACAAGTGCTCTTTGCACGCCACACTTCAGCATGATTTGAGTGCGCGTCCCTGGCTAGCGATAGCGGTCTTGCCACCCGATCAAGAATACTCGATAGACTGGAACGGACAATCGATCACACCGCACGTGCGTTATCCCGGCACGTTGGAGATCGCATTAGTCGGTTCAGGGACGTTGACTATCACGCCACGGCGTCACGCTTCGCGCCGCACTCTTTAAGCGTCCCGCCGCAGGCGGGCGGAATCCAGCCTCCGATTAACACGGCTTCCCCATCGTCAGATGGATGCCCGATAGAAGCATTCGGGCATGACGGAGCCGTAAACTAAAGTGGAATTCGCTAACAGTAAAGGTGAATCATTGAAGAAGAATCTAATCGCCATCTTACTCGATCTCGGTGACACGATCATGGATGAAGGCACCGAGGTCAAAGACGCATGCGAAACGACGTTGTCCGCTGAACTCATCCCCGGCATGTCCGAAGCCTTGCGCTCCTTACACGCGCAGGGTTATCCCTTGGCTATCGTGGCCGACGCTCGCCCCGGCACACCACTCAACGTTCTCAGGCAGCACGGCTTACTCGAACTGTTTGATTGCCTGTCCGTCTCAGAGACAGTTGGTGCGGAGAAGCCCGACGAGCGTTTGTTCCTCCACGCTTTGCATGCGCTGAACATTTCTGAAGACGATTGCCCGCGCGTCATGATGGTCGGCAACAATCTCGAGCGCGACATCGCCGGCGCGAATCGATTGGGCTTGCGATCGGTCTACTTTCACGTCAACGATCGCCGCCGCAGCCTCCCGCTGAATCGCGTCGAAGCACCGCGTCATACCATCACTTCGGCCCAGGACCTGCTTGATTTGGTGGCCGCGCTATCGGTGGACATACCAGCCGATCAGCCGCCACACGACTTGGGCAAACCGGAAGAACTGGAGTTGGTCGCCGCGTTCGCGCCGCTGATCTGCTTCGACGAAGCCGAACCTTTTTTGCCGCTGGCCGTCGGCTACGCCCTCTTCAAGCATGAAGAACTATCGCCGTCCTTCTTCCGCCGCATTCAACGCGATTGGCGACCGGCGTGGGCCACCGCGATTGAATACGCCATCTGGTGGGATTGGGACATCGGCCACCTCTACGAACTGGAGCACGTCTGGGTCTATCTGGATGAAGCCGATCGGCTGGTCTGGGTCGAAGCCAGTTCGCATGGCGGCTATGCGTCGATGATCCTTGAAGATGGCACGATCCCCTGTGACGGCACCCATCCGATCGTGTATTCACAGCCCGGCAAACACGCCTTTTCGCCCACACCGCATTGGTTTACCATGTTTCGCGACCTCGTATGTCAGGCGGCCCTGGACTATGCCGGCGCTGAAGGCGTTTTGATCAAGGAGCAGTACGTCCGGCAGATTCCCGAGTCGCGTGAGATCGATGCGCTGGTGGGTAACTGGTTGCGGCGCAAAGCCTTTACGCCGACCCTGAAATTCAGCCGCCAGTTTCAGATCCGGCCTGATCAGCTGGTGCCGTGGCCGATATTGGATGCCTGGATTCCGGCGCGCGTCAACTGGTGGATCGCGCAACTGCAAGGGTGAGGCGGATCGACCGCGCGTGCAGCACGTCCAACAGGAACGTCAGTGTCACGACGATCAGCACGCTGTAGACGGCCAGACCCATCGCGGGCGCGGGATCAAACGTGACAAAGGTGAACGCTTGCGAATTCGCCACGACGAACACATCGGACAGGCCGTGCAGATTGAAGAGCAGTTCCACCAGATACACGCTGGTGATCAGCGAGGCTGAGGCTATGGCGCTGCTGGTCAAGATTGGTACCAGCGCGTTGCGCAGCGCGTGCCGCCGCACCACGGTACGCTCGCGCAAGCCTTGCCATAAGCCACCGTCACGTAATCTTGATCGAGTTGTTCCAGCACCGCCGTGCGCGTGATGCGATTGAGCGTGGCCCCTTATGCCAGCCACGGAAAGGATGAGTTATCGATATTGGATGCATGCGAAGTCGAAAAGCGGAAGGCCGGCGTCACGATATGGATCCTGTGGCGGCCGGTCAGGAGCCGCGGGCATAACGTCTCGATCGGTGGTCGGCGCGTTGCGGTGGCCGACCTGCTCAAGGCGTTGACCGGGCGCGGGTCAATACCTGGTCGTCCGTCAGTTTTAGCGTATCATTCATGAACTGCACGTTCTCGCGCCCGCGGCCGGTCTCGCACATCAGCGGTTCGTTTCGCCCGGCGCAGAATAGTCCATCTCTTCGATTCGCTGTTGCTCGTTGACGAGGGTCAGATGATTGAATTTCGAGATCGCTACTCTGGTTGTCTGCTCGGCCTCGCCGTTGGCGATGCGCTGGGCACTACGTTGGAGTTCGAATCGCCCGGCACGTTCACGCCGATTGCGGACATGATCGGCGGCGGGCCGTTCAATCTGAAGCCCGGCGAGTGGACCGATGACACCTCGATGGCCCTGTGTCTCGCTGAGAGCCTGATCGAGCGTCCGGCCTTTGACCCGATCGATCAGCTGGAGCGTTACGTGCGCTGGTGGCGCGAGGGTTATCTGAGCAGCAACGGCGTGTGTTTCGACATCGGCAACACTGTCCGAGCGGCTTTAACCCGCTTCAGGCGAACGCATGATCCAGATTGTGGTTCGACTGAACCGAATACCGCGGGCAATGGCTCATTGATGCGGCTCGCGCCGGTGCCGATGCGATATGCGTCAGACCCGATCGCGGCGATCGAGCGAGCGGGCGAGAGTTCGCGCACCACGCACGGTGCGCCGGCGGCGATTGATGCCTGTCGTTATTTCGGCGGGTTGATCGTTGGCGCGTTGAACGGCGCAAGCAAAGATGAATTGCTATCGCCTCGCTACGCGCCTGTGCCGCGCTACTGGCTCGATCATCCGTTGCATCCCGCGATCGACGACGTCGCGCGCGGCTCATTCAAATCGAAGCAACCGCCTGACATCAAAGGCACGGGCTACGTGGTGAACTCGCTCGAAGCGGCGCTGTGGGCGTTTTATCGCAGCACCTCATTTAGTGACGGTTGCCTGCTGGCCGTCAATCTTGGCGACGATGCCGACACCACGGGCGCGATCTACGGCCAACTGGCAGGGGCCTGCTATGGGGTGGCCGCCATCCCGATCGGGTGGCGCGCGAAACTGGCGAAGCGCGATTTGATCGAGACGTTCGCCGATCGATTGTGGCAGTTGGCCGCGTAGAACTCTCCACGATACAGGGTGACAGGCTGGGTGACATTCGCCGGAGTGCGCGTCCCGCGCTCGATTATCAGGAACAACTCACTCAGCGGTTTCAACAGTGTGTGCCATGCTATCAGGTTCAACCGGCGCGTGCCGGCGATGTCGCTGGTTATCTTGCACAGATCGAACAGTCCGTCGGCGTGCCGATCGGCCTCATCTCCGCCGGGCCGACTGCGCTTGACGGGCACTTCACTTCCGCCTGGGCACAGCGCGGTGAGCCTGAATGCATTCACAAAAGTCTTCTACATTCGCCCTCACTTCCCGCACAGACTGTGCTATGACACCCCGCCCGCCCGTCGAAAAGATCATCCCCGCGTTGATCAACCCGATCGGCGCGTGGATCGATCGGGCGGTGTTGGCCCTCGATATCATCACCGCTCGATCTATGTCGGGCTGATGCATGACGCCAATCCGAATCCCTACCGCAGCGGCGCAGTGATTTTGCTGAGTGGCTTTATCCTCTGCGCGCTGTGGCTGAGGCAGGGATCACAGACTGTGCAGCACAGCCGCTTACTTCTGTACCGCCTGAATCAGCGCCAGCGTCACACCGGATGCTGCGTTGAGCAGGCAGATACGTCAGTCCCTGAGATCGAGCCGAAAAGTATGCACGCGGCTGTACGCCCGTCCCGGCGTCACAACGACCTCCCCCGTGCTCAGGCCATACACGATGGACCATTGCGTGTTGGGTTGCGACACATCTTGCAACAACCGCAGGGCCTCCGTGGCGTCGAGGCGGCCCGCCGCAGTTGAGAGCCGCTGATCGATCGTGTCGTAGCGTGAGCATTGCCCGGCGGGGTTGTCGCCAACCGAACTGAGCAAAAAGTTGGTCGCCAGATGCCAGGGTTGATCATTGGGTATGATGTGAACCTTGCCCTGATAGAACTCCACCAGCGCCGACTGTCCTGCTCGATCCGCGATGAGGTAGTGCAGCGCCGGGCCGCTGCCCCAATTGATGTTGACCTGTTGCAGAACGGCCACGGCCTCATCCACCGTGCTGGCTTGATCCAACATCCGGCGAATCACCTGCAATGAATCGATCGTCTCTTTGCCGGGATCGCGCCGCAGGTCGCCATCCGGCACCGCCGCCATGCCGACGACCAGGCCGCGCTCGTTCATACCATCGAATGGCAAGGCGGGGGCGCTGAGCAGCGCTCGCCGCTGGTCGAGCGGCAGTTCGGTTAGTCGATTGACTTTATCGCCAAAGCCCAGATAGGCCAGGTCCACCATCGAGACCGAAGCGTAGCCGTTTGTGGGATGGGTGAACAGCAGCAAAGCGGGGCTGTCCACCCAATCGAAGTTGCGACCATAGAATTTGTCTGCACCACCCAATGCCGCAAATAGCGAACAGGCCTAGGTGGCTGGCCGCTGTGCGTTGGCCTGCCCCTCGTGGCTGATCGTCCCCGACAAACCCGGCTCGCTTGAACCGTAGTAATGCATCGTGTAGAGCGGAAAGTCGTCGACTTTTTCCAGGCTGTTGAGAGTGTCAACTTCCTGCTCGGAGAGCGTTGCTGCGGCGGTGGGTTGAATGCGGAGAACAGGCGTTGCCGTTGGCTGAGTGACAGGGCTAGCCGTTGCCGGTGGTCCGCAAGCCACAAGGATCAGGCTGGCGATCATCAACAGTTTCGTAAGATTGATACAGCGCTTGAAGTCAGGCATCATGCGCGCCTTTCAGAGTGGATGATGTAGAAGCCAGCATATCCACTTACTTCTTCGCCGCTTGAATCATCGCCAGCGTCACGCCCGACGGTTCGTTGAACAAACAGATGCGCGAGCCGCTGGGTAGATCAAGCGGCGGATCGACGATGAAGCCGCCGTTGTCCTCGATCAACTTCACCTTCGCATCAAGATCATCGACTTTGATGTAGATCGTCAGGAACGGCAGTTTGGCGCTTTGCAGCGTGAAGACGCCGCCGCCCTGCACCGGCGTCAATTCGGCCGGCAGTTCGTGGATGGTCGTGCGCGCGTCGTATTCGAAGTCCCAATCGAAGACTTTCTTCAAGAACTCCACAGTCTTCGGCGCATCGTGTGAGGCCAGTTCCCAATGGATGACGGGGTTGCTCGACATGTTTGCCTCCAGGCATTGAGATTTGTTGAAGCACGGGGTGCCTGAGTCGTTCAGAAATTTTGCCAGGAAGTACGTGTGAAACGCTGGAATGATATCGCAGGCCAATGCGCGCAAACATTCTCCTCTCGCACGCGAATCAACGATCGGTGACCGCCTTCATAATCCACTCGTAAATAATCGGGCCTGGATCCTCCGGGTTGCCCACATCAGCGTCACTCGTTATAACCACGACCAGATCGAGACCTGGTACGACGTAAATGGTTTGACCACCGGAGCCGGCGGCCTCAAACGAAGGCAGATCCGATCGGGGGTGGACCCACCACAGATAGCCATAATCAGGCCCCCAGCCTGCATGAAGCTGCGAACGGGTCGATTCCTGAATCCATTCCGGCGAAATGATCTGTTGTCCATCCCAGTAGCCCTGATTCAAGTAGAGATACCCGATGCGTGCCATGTCGCGCGGCCGAAGATTCATGGCAAAGCCGCCAATGGCGTAGCCGTGATCGTCCACGCCCCAATACCAGCGGTTGGCGGGTATGCCCAGCGGCGTGAACAGGTAGCGTTGAGCATAGTCGCGCAGCGGCTCGCCCGTGACTTTGGTCAGGATGGCCGACAGCAGTTGCGTGTTGGCGGTGCAATACGTGAACCCCGTGCCGGGTTGTTCGACAAACCCCAGATTGATGGCGGCTTCCACCCAATTACTGCTGTTCATCCACCTGGTTTGGATCGGGCTGTGCTCGGCCCAGTTGAACCCGGACGACATCGTGAGCAAATGGCGCAGGGTGACCTCTGCCATGCGTGGATCGGTTCTCGGGTAAACATACTCCGGGAAATACTCGATGACTTTGTGATCGAGCGAGTCCAGCCGACCCTCATCCATGGCAATACCCACCAGCGCCGAGAGCACACTCTTGGTCACCGAACGAATATTCGCAGTTCTGTCAGGTTTCTGAATCGATCGGAAGTACTTCTCATATACCAGTTCACCGTGCCGGATGATGAGCAGACTTCGCGCGGTGATGCCTTTCTCAAAATACCAGACGGCGTGCTCCACTTTTTCAGGGTCCAGACAGTGTTCGGCCAGGCTTGAGACGCGCCACTCACTGGTAGGCCAGTAATCTCTTTCCGTTGGCGAGGTCGAATACCGCTGCTTGCAATCCGTGCGCGGCGTCGGGAAAGTAGTCGGCGGCACAGCGGTAGCCGTCGGCGATGCAAGCGTGATGGCCGGAGGCATCGGCGACGCGATGAGTGTCGGCGCAGGCGGTGTATTCGTTGCAGACACGGGCGTTGGCGTGACAGCTGATGGCATTCCACAGGCCGTGATCAGCAGCGATATGCACAGTAGACAAATCAGCAGCTTGCGCATGGCCGTACTCCCCATTGCGTATGACAGCTTTACTTCACGGCTCGATCGGCGCCGTTTGCTCGATCGGGTTGGCAGTCACGCGCGCGCCCGATCGCACATGCAGCGCGTAGAAGCCCGCCACCGCGATCAGGCATAGCACCCCGCCGATATACCACACCCAGCGCGGATCGCCGTTGTCCATGATCAACCCGGCGGCGGTCGGCCCGATGATCTCCGGGATCGTGAACGTCATGCCATAGAAAGCCATGTACCGCCCGCGCATATCGGCGGGCGCGAAGCGCGCGGCCAACGTCTGCCCCACCGGCACGACGATCATCTCGCCGAACGTGATCAACAACATGGCGACGCAAAACAGCCCGTAGGTTGAGACGAACCCATACATCGTGAACCCGATGACATACAGCGCCGTGCCGGCGGCCATCATCAGCATCGGCGCGAAGTGCTTGATCTTGCGGGTCAGCGTGATTTGAAACACCACCACCACCACGGCGTTCATGCTGAGCAAGAAGCCGTAACCTTGCGTCGGGACGCCATGCACATCGCGCAGATAAACGGACAACGTGCTGTACAGCTGGCCGTAGACAATCACCATCAACATCGAAACGATCAGAAAACCGATGTAGGCCCTATCTTTCAAGACGCGGCGATAACCGACGAAGGTCTGCGCCAGCGATTCTTTAGCCTCGGCTTCCGTCGCCTGCGGCTTCGTTTCAGGCAGCAGCCCGAAAACGATCCCGGCTGTGATCAGACTCGCGACGGCGTCGAGGATGAACAGCAGCAGATACGACTGCGACGCCACGAAGCCGCCGATCGTCGGCCCGATGATCCACGACAGGTTGGCGACGACGCGCAGCAGACCGAAGCCTTCGGTGCGTTTGTCCTCCGGCAGGATGTCGGCGATCATCGCCTGCCGCGCTGGGCCAGCCATATCGGCCAGCAAACCGACGACTACCGCCAGCACGTAGAACGACGCCAGGTTATCGACCAAACCCATCGACACGGCGCTCAACGCACTGAACACCAGGCCGAACAGCACCATGCGCCGCCGCCCGAACTTGTCCGCGATCGCGCCGCCCAGCACGTTGCCCACCAGACTGGCGATCGAAAACGTGCCCAGCAGCAGGCCGGCCTGCGTCATGCCGACGTTGAAGCGTTGTGTGATGTACAACGCGAAGAACGGAAAGATCAGCGTCGCGCCGATCACATCGATAAAAGTGGTGACGACCACCACCCAGAACTTAGACGGGTAGGCCTGCCAGGTGTGCTTGATTCGATTCAGCATACAGGTTCCTCAATCCACCGGCATCGACCAGTGAATGGTGTGAAAACGCCAGGCCGCGTCTGATTTGATCAGCACCGCCACGAACGTGAACGGCCAACTCTGGCCTGATCCCTTGCTGCGCTCGCGCAAACGGCGCATCCCAAAGTGCGTGGCCTCCATCAACTGTGTATCTGGATCAAGCTCGGCGTTCTCGAGAATCGCCTTCATCTGCTGTAGATACTGCGGCAGAGCCTTGTCGAAGGCCTGGGTCTGAGTTACCGCCCCGGTCGTCGTCAACCACGCGACATCGCCGTTGATCGTGATCGTTGCGCCGGCCACATCCAGCGTCACGTCGCCCCAGTAGGTCCAATCGCCTTCGACGATATCGCGGATGGCAGCCTGACCCACGAACCACTCATTCGCGGCGCGTTTGGCGGCCCCCACCCCGATCAGTTCGATATCCTCATCGGGCGCGAACAGCCGCATGAACTCATCGAGTTGGGTCACAGCGCGGGCCGTGTAGCCGCCTTGAAATTGCTGCAGCACCGCGCGCACGTCTTCAATCGAATGTGACATTTGAGAGACTCCTTGTCGGGCAAAAATGATTAGGGTGCGACCATCGGTCGATCGCCTGTGTAGGGGCGGCCCTTGCGGTCGCCTATGTAGGGGCAACCGCGAGGGTTGCCCCTACATAGTGATCTTCTCAAAGTGATCGACCACCGCCGCGTCGATCTCGCTCCAGAAGTTCTCCGGCTGCATGCCCAACTCGATCGCGATCGCCCGCTCGATCGTGCGTGGCTGCCAGTCCTGCGAAAACTTGCGCTTCAAAAAGCCGGGACACTTTTCCTCGACGCAGCCTGTCAACCAGTACCCGCGCACCGCGTGATAGACGAAGGACTCCCCGCTTAGCCGCGAGAGTTCCCGATACGACGGCGGGGGTGCCTTGGGCTGATAGTCGCGGATCAGATTCAGCGTCTCGGTGAGGATCGTTCGCTTGCCGGCAAAGCGATCGACTGTCACTGTCGCGATGCCTTCGTTGAGCCACGCAGGCAACTGCAGCTGCGCCGAACAGGCATGCGTCAGTTCATGGCAAACGACTCGCCGGATATTGGTCGGCATGTCCTTCTCTTCCACAAACATGCGCACGCCGAAACGCCTGTCACTTTGCGCCAACAGGCGCGGCGGCTTCACGCCGATCGCCACGCGCTTGCCATAGCGCATTGTCCACGCGGCGCTGATGGGCCACGTCCGGCGTGCGCGGAAGCCCCAGACCGGCAGCGTCGGGGCCAGCAAAATCCGCCACGACCACGGCGCTGATTGAAAGACAAACCTCAACCACGAGGTCATCACATAGATGCGGCAGTGCTGCGGGGCACCCAGCCCCCAACTTTGCTGGATGAGTTGAAGTGCTTCGGCACACGCGCCGTCGATGAGATCGACCGTCGCCTGTTCGCCGGGATCGGATATGATCGGGATGAGTTTATCGGCCATCATCATCCTCCGGGTCACAATTGGTAATACACAATCCGGTGCGCCCGTCCGACCATGTTGAAAAGGCTCCCGCCAGTTTGTAGGCCAGGCGGTGATAGCCCAGGTTGAGGCAGATCAGCGAGCCAGACAACTTTCGCGCTGCCCGAAGTTGTATCCATAGTATGCGCGAGACTGGCCGAAAGTTCATGCGGCCAAAGGCGGATTTGATCGGCGAATCTAAACCAAATAAGATGAGGGAAATTAATAGATCGTGGCTCACCGCTGATTAAAACGCGTGCGCCATGCCTCTTCAGCGTAGGGCACGCGCCCGCTGCGCGTCGATCGACCGTCGCGTGATCGCCCGTCAACTGGCGGGTGCGCGCAGTGTCGGCGTTGGGTACGCGAGACCGCTTCGACGTACACTTCGGGCAGATCAATCTTCTGCTCAGAGGTCGTCATGTTCATCAAGCCGCGCGTGCTGGTCTTCGTCGTCCTATCAGGCTGCGTCATCATCTGGCTCTTGAGCGCGTTGAATCCCGCCAGCGCCCGGTCTGCCGCGCTGACGAGTCCGATCGCCACACCGACAGGCGCGCCGGCCGCCGCGCCGATCTTCGCCGATTGGACATCGCCGACCGATCGGGCGGAGAATGTCTCGCGCCGGCTGGTGCTGACCGTCCACTTCCGCAGCGAAGTCGATCATGCCTTGATCGAGCGCGGCTTCAGCATCGAGCCGCCGATCACGGGCACATTCAGCTGGCAGCCGAAGACGCTGATGTTCGTGTCGGCGAACGGCTGGGAGCCGGGCCACACCTATCGCGCCACAGTGGTCGATGCCGATCAAAAGATCATCAGGCGCTGGAAGTTCACAATTCGATCGTTGGTGCGTGAACCGGCTCAGACGCTCCATCAACTGAACTGGGATGAACCGATCAAGTTGCTGTTTGACGAACCGATCGATCATGCCAGCGTCGAGGCCGCCTTCTCCATCACGCCCACGGTGCGCGGCACATTCGCCTGGCAGAACAACGCCCTTGTCTTCACACCGCGCAATGACTGGCCGGCCGATGCCCTCTTTACGGTGCGACTTGCCCCGACGGTGAAAACCGCCACGGGCGATCAGCCGCTGCGCGCGCCGTTGATGTGGCGCGTCACCACGCCCGAAGAACGCGGCCTGCTGACGTTTGGCGACGGCCCGCAGGTGCAGATCGTCAGGCCGGGCGGCGCGCGCACGCTGCAATACTCCGTTCAGGGCGACCTCATCCGGCCGATCGCGGTACGGCTGTATGCCGTGACCGCCGATGATGTGCTGGCGCGTTTTTCACCGCTGCTACAATCGGTGTCGATGTACGGTGATATGCCGCCGATCACGACGACGGGCCTGTCGCCGCTGCGCGAATGGCGCCTGCCCATCACCGCCCGCTGGCAAACGAGCGACCTTCAATTGCCGGCCGATCTTCAACCGGGCCTGTATTTGCTCACGCTCGATCAACCGGCGGCGGCGCGCGTGGGCCTGATCGTCGCGTACACGCCCGACACGCTGATCGCCAAACAGGGCGGCGATCAGTTAAGCGTGTGGGCGAAGCACATCGACGGCGGCGCGATTGCCAACGAGCGACTGCGCGTGCTCGATTCAGCGGGCGCGCTGCTGGCCGAAGGTGTCACCGATGCGCAGGGGCTGTGGTTCACGCCGCTGCCCGTTGGCCAGACGCCCGCGCTGGTGATCGGCGAACACGACGGCACATTCACCCTCAGCGGCCTCACCATCGATTGGTCGCCGCAGCGCCGCGTATGGTGGCAGCCGCCCGCGCCCACGGTTGCGAAATCGGTGCTGACGCGCGCCGTCATCTACACCGATCGGCCGATCTATCGACCGGGGCAGACGGTGCACGTCAACGTCTTCGCACGCTACGACAACGACGCCGTCTACAGCCGCATTCCGCTGGACTGGGACGTGGGCATTCGCCTGCGCGACGCGCGCAACAACCTCATCGAGACCCGCACGCTGCACGTCGACGAATTCGGCGCGCTGCACACGTCCTTCGATCTGGCCGACGGCGGCACGCTGGGCGAATACGCGATTGAGGTGCAAGTCAAAGACGATGTGATCCGTCAGCCGTTTCAAGTAGAAGCCTACGTCAAGCCTGATTTTGCGGTGTCGGTACGGCCCGATCGAACTCGCGTTGTCAACGGCCAGCCGCTCACCGTTACGATCGAAGCGCGCACGAACTTCGGCGCGCCCGTCGTCAATGCGGCCGTGACGCTGCGGCCGTTCGTGCGCGAAGAGCAGTGGTGGTATTACGACGTCGAACCTCATCGCGAGTGGGTGCCGCTGGAGGCCTTCAAAATCACGGGTCGCACCGATGCGCGCGGTCAACTGGTCGCATCCATCACGCCGCGCCTCTATGATGAGTTATTCCGGGCCGGGCATTCCGCTGAAGCGTTGATCGAAGCGACTGTCACCGACGACAGCGGCGAAGCGATCAGCGCCTCAACCTCAATCGACGTGTATGACGCTCCCGTGTATGTCGATTTCACGTGGTTTCCACGCGTGTATCATGCGGGCGAAGCCGTCGCCTTCGAGGTTGCGCTGCGCGGCCTCGACGATCAACCGCGTCCCGGTCAGTTGATCTCGGCGACTTTATTCGCCCGCTCGCGCAACAGTTACGATACGCGGAGCACGCAGCTCACCCGGCGCACTGATGAAACAGGGCGAGCAGCCTTCAGTTTGAAGGCGCAGCCGGCCGGCACGTATCGATTGGAGATTCGCGCCAGCGGTGTGCGCGCGCAGGTGCGCGAAGACTGGGTGTGGGTAGACGATGGCACGGGCCGCCAGCTCAGTTATCGCACCGAAGATCAAACGCTGGCCGTCAGCGCCGACCGGACGCAGTACACGTCGGGCGACACCGCGCAGCTCACCATTCGCGCGCCGTTCTCCGGCCCGGTGCTGTTGACGATCGAACGCGGCCGGGTGCGCCGCGCGCAAGTGATCGAACTGGTCGCACCGACCACGAGCCTGCCGCTGTATCTGCAAGACGATGATGCGCCCAACGTGCACGTCGTCGTCAACGCCTATCAGCCCATCACGTCGACGAGTCCAGCGGACAGGTGGCTGTCGACGGCGGACGCAAAGCTGCTCGTTGCCAGCGTTGATCTCAACGTATCCGCCGAACAACGCCGCTTAACGGTGTCGCTCACGCCCGATCGATCCAGCTACGCTCCACGGTCGCAGGCCACATTGACGATCCAGACAACGGATGCGGCGGGTCAGCCCGTGCGATCAGAAGTCATGCTGGCCGTCGTCGATGAGGCCGTGCTCGCGTTGAGTGATCTCAGCGCGCCCGATCCGTTCACAGCTTTTTACGGCCCGCGCGATAATCTGGTGCAGACCTATGACTCGCTGCGCCCGCAGCGATATTTGCCGTGCGAATGCGGCGGCGGAGGCGGCGGCGAGAATCTGATCGGCAATCCGCGTTTCAACTTTCCCGACACGGCCTACTGGCAACCGTCGATCGTCACCGACGAAAACGGCCGCGCCACGGTGACGGTGACGCTGCCCGATTCATTGACCCGCTGGCGCATCGTCGCGCGCGCCATCACCGCCGATGAAGCACCGCTGGTGGGTGAAGCGCAGACGACGATCACGACCACGCAAGCGATCGTCATCCGCCCGATCTTGCCGCACAATTTTGTGCAGGGCGATCGCGTGCTGCTGTCGGCAAGTATTCACAACAACACCGCACTGACGCGCACTGCGCAAGTGTGGATCGAGGCGAACGGCCTGCGGCTCGATTCGTCCGCAACGCAAACGATTACGCTTGAAGCCGAAGCATCGACGATGATCGGCTGGTGGGCGGAAGTCACACAGGTGGATGCCGTTACCATCACAGTAAGAGCGAAGACCGCTCGGTCCGATCGGCCTGATCGGGCCGCCGATGCCGTTCGGGTTGTAGTACCGGCCGCGCCGTTGGCTGTGCCGCAGGTCGAGTCGATCGTCGGTGATCTCGTCGATCAAATCGAGCAGCCGATCACCTTGACGCAGGACGTTATCGTTGAAGCATCAACTTTGCAGATCGATCTCGCGCCGTCGATTGCGGCGACGATGCTGGATGGTCTGGCCTATCTCACGGGTTATCCGTATGGCTGTGTCGAGCAGACCATGAGCAAGTCGCTGCCCAATGCGGTGGTGGGTCGCGCCCTGACGGCGTTGAACGTGTCGAATCCGCCGGTGGCAAAGGACCTGCCCAAAAACATCAACGCAGGCTTGCAGCGGTTGTATGGCTATCAACACGAGGATGGTGGCTGGGGCTGGTGGTATGACGATGCGACCGACGATTATCAGACGGCCTATGTGTTGTTTGGTCTGGCGACGACGAAACAGGCCCGGTACACCGTGGACGACGGCGTGATC
>JAUQXD010000589.1 GCA_030834835.1 Thermoflexales bacterium
GCCGCCGAGCGCGATCAGGTCATGCAGGCCGGTCAGGTCGATGGCATGATCAACGATTTGACTTCGACGGTGTTGTACAACAAGGACACGCAGAAGATCGCCGTCGTGCGGTTTGCGCGCGTCGCCCTGCCCGACTCTGCGCAGTTCTCGATTCTGGCCAGCAAGGCCAGCGGCATCACCAGCGCCGATCAATTGAAGGGCGTCGAGATCGGTATCTCGCAAGGGACCGTGATTGAGTACCTGACACAGCGTGTGCTGGAAAACGCGGGCCTGAGCGCTGCCGACATCAAGACCACCAACATCCCGCAGATTCCGACGCGCTTGCAGATGCTGGCTGAGGGCCAGTTGAAGGCCGCGACTTTGCCGGAACCGGCGGCGTCATTGGCCGTGCAGAGCGGCTCGGTGCTGGTGATTTCGGATGCCAGTCTGCCGTCCGTCGGCACGAGCGAATTTTCGTTCAGCGTCAACACGTTGAAGGCCAAGCCCGAGACGGTGAAGAAATTCCTCGCCGCGTTGGAGAAGGCCACCGCCGACGTCAACACCACACCCGATAAATTCAACACGCTGCTCACCGACAAGAAGTTGGTGCCCGCGCCGTTGATCGGCAAGTATCCGTTGCCCAGGTTCCCCGCCGCGTCGGTACCCAGTGAAGCGCAGCTCAAAGACGTGCAAGCGTGGATGATCGAGAAGGGCTTGATCAAGACCGAAGTGGCGTATGATAAACTGGTGGATGCGAGTTATCTGCCGAAGTGAAAAGTGAAAAGTGACGAGTGAGGGGTGAATTCACTTTTCACTCTTCACTCGTCAGTGATTATGATCGAGTTTCGAGAAGTCACATTCTCTTACCCCACCGCCCGCCCCGTGTTCGATCGCTTCAACTGGTCGATCGCGCGGGGCGAAGCGTGGGCGGTGATCGGCGCGTCGGGCGGCGGCAAGACCACGCTGCTGATGCTGCTGGCCGGGTTGCGCCAACCGACGGGCGGCTCGATCACAATCAACGGTCAAAGCGTGGATCGACCTCGCCCGCAGACGGGCCTCGTTTTGCAGGAGTATGGCTTGTTGCCGTGGGCGACCGTGGCACAGAATGCGGCACTGGGCTTGCGTGTGCGCGATTACTACGGCCCCGATGGACGGCACGCGCCCGTCGAGTATGTGATCGGGCCGATTGCAAAGCGCGTCGATCCATGGCTGAAGCGGCTGGGCATTGACGCGCAGCGCGACAAGTTCCCCTCGCAGATTTCAGGCGGGCAGCGTCAACGCGCCGCGATTGCGCGCACGCTGGTCCTTGAGCCAGATGTGTTGTTGATGGACGAACCCTTCGCCGCGCTCGACGCGCCCACGCGCGAAGACCTGCAAAACCTCACGGTAGAACTTCAACGCGAGCAAAACCTGACGCTGGTCTTTGTCACCCACAACATCGAAGACGCCGTATTTTTAGGGCGAAAAATTCTCGTACTCGGTCAACCGCCGCATACGCAACCATGGATCATCGACAATCCATTGGCGGGTGAGCTGGCCTATCGCTCACAACCCGCGTTCTTTGAGAGGTGCGCCGAACTGCGGGCTTCGCTCACTCATCACTCGTCATCGCGAAGCACCCCTGTGGGGCTCATCACGACTCATGCGTAAACGCGACGTCTTAGCCGCCTCACTCCTCGCCCTGCTCGTCTGGCAGATCATCGCCATGCTGGTGCAGCGCGACATCCTGCCGACACCGATTCGCGTGGCGCAGTCGCTGGTCGAAAACTTCGGTGAGATCGCCAGACACTTCATCGCCAGCGCCCTGCGCGTCATCGCGAGTGTGATCATCGGGGTGGCGTTGGCCGTGCCCGCCGGATTGGGAATGGGGCAGATTCCGATCCTCAATCGGATTTTCTCGCCCATCGTCGCGATTGTCTATCCCATTCCAAAGATCGTCTTTCTGCCGATCATTCTGCTGTTCTTCGGCGCAACCGATGTCGCCAAGATTCTGACCATCGTGCTGATCCTGTTCTTTCAGATTCTGGTGCCGGTGCGCGATGATGCCGCCGGTCTGCGGCCGGAACTATTGAACTCGGTGAAGTCGCTCGGAGCGGGCCGCCGCGCGCTGTTTCGCTTTGTGTATCTGCCCGCGTCATTGCCCGCCGTATTAACCTCGCTGCGGCTCAGCGTCGGCACGGCCGTCGCCGTGCTGTACATCACCGAGACGACGGCGACGCTGCTGGGCCTGGGCTATTACATCTTCTATACATCGAGTACGTTGTTTGATTACGCAGCCACTTACGCAGGCGCGGTGGCGATGGGCATCCTCGGCCTGGTGTTGTACTTCTTCATCGACTGGCTGGAACGTCGCTGGTGCCCGTGGAAATTCGTGGCGTAAAAATCGGACACAGATAAACACAGATTCCACAGATTTTTCTTATCTGTGTTCGTCTGTGTAAATCTGTGTCCCAAACGAGAGACTATGACGCATCTACAAGGACAGGAACGCGCGGCTTATGTGCAGGGGATGTTTGCCCGGATCAGCGGCCGTTATGATTTGATGAATCGCCTGATGACGGGCGGGCGCGATGGCGCGTGGCGCAAGACCGTCATCCGATTGGCGCAGCTTGGCCCCAACGCCCGCATCCTCGACGTGGCCACCGGCACGGGCGACATCATGATCGAGGCGTTGAAGCAGCACCCCGACGCGCTTGCCGTCGGCAGCGACTTCACCTTCGAGATGATGCGGACGGGCCAGAGCAAACCCGGCGCGGAGAAAATCCGCTGGAACTCCGCCGATGCACTGCATTTGCCCTATCCCGACAACACCTTCGACGCCATCACGAGCGGCTTTGGCGTGCGCAACTTCATCGATCGCGAACGCGCCTTCGGCGAGCAGCTGCGCGTGGTGAAACCGGGCGGGCGCGTGATCTGCCTCGAAATCAGCAAGCCGCCGAAGAATTTGCTGCGCCCGTTCTTTTTGTTCTTCTTCAACAAGATTGTGCCGTTTGTCGGCGGGATCATCAGCGGCCAGCGCGATGCCTACACCTACCTGCCGCAGTCCGTCAACGAATTCCTCACGCCCGATGAGTTGAAGGCCATCATGGAGAGGGCCGGATTGCGCGAGGTGCGGTATCGCCGCCTGATGATGAGTACGGTGGCGATTCATGTGGGCGTGAAGTAGCCAAGAAGTAGCATAGCACGAGGCGGGCGAGCGATCATCCGCCTCGGTTTGTCTTGGCAACATTGTTGCCGCGAATGAACGCCATGAATGAATTCATGGCCTGTTAGCAAAAACCGACTGAAGTCGGTTAGCGAAGCGCACAGCCGAATCCGTTTTAACGGATTTCCGTTACCAGCAGTCGAATTCATTCGATGCGCGCGTAAATTGGGACGGACGAAAACTGATGGTACACTGATGCCGCTGATTGAATAGTATAGCGTCACTCAATTATGGAGCGAGTCAAAATGTCTAACCGTAAATATCATTGGCCTGTTGTTATCAGCCTGTTGACGCTAATCATGCTTGCCGCGTGTACGGCAGAAAACTCCGAATTCGCACCGACCACCTCCTTGCCAGAAGGCAATGCCATCATCGTGATTACGCCAGTGCCGTTGCCGACCACAGTGCCCAATCAGGCTGAACTCCTTCAAGCCGCCTTTAAGCAGGCTAAAAATCACACCGGCGTGACGATGGACTTTGTGATTGACCTCCAGGATTTTGAGGATGGTCAGGTGCCGTTCCAGCTAGATCATGGTGACAACTGGTATAAATACACGGGGTCAGATCGCGCCTTCTCAGTGCTCTTGCATTGTTCTTCAGCGCCAGTTGTATCTCACTACAACCATACAACCGAGGATGGCCTTGCCATCAAAAGCGGCAGGGTCAGAGCCGAGTTTTCAGTTGGCGAATATGCGACGGTTTCGTGGGAAACCGTCGCATCTACTGACGGTACTCGATTCTTTGATGGTGAGCATTATCTCGCCACGTATGATTTCACCCCGTTTATGGAGAGTGCGGCCGAGGCCAAGATTCTGTCTGATGACAGAATTGAACTAAACGGCTTCCCCGGCCGCGAAGTATTTATCGAATCAAATCTCAGTCATGGTATGACGCGCGTGTTCGGCTACACGCGAATTAGGCTGTATGTGGTTGATAACACCGCTTATAAACTTGCGCTGGGTGGCATTGGCCGCGCCTTGCCCGAATCGGAAGCGCGTTTCTTCAACTCTTTTACACCCTATCCCTCAACCCAATGAAACTCGTTAAGGCAAATACGCGAGCTGCGTGTCTTACTGCAACACGAATAGGCCAGGGTAAACCAACGAGGCCCCTCAACCTGAGGAGCCTCGTCTTTTTACTCGTTACTCATTACTGGTTAGATTACGCCCAACTCTTTCCCCACCTGCTGGAACGCCTCCAGGCCCTGCTCCAGATCACTCGCCGAATGCGAGGTGCTGATCGTCACACGGATGCGGGCCGTGCAGCGCCATGCAGAGA
>JAUQXD010000590.1 GCA_030834835.1 Thermoflexales bacterium
TCGGCCCGGCGCATCATCCCCAGCGCCGATCACGCGGTGATTATCCTGGTGGATGACGAGCACCACATCGCCAGCGCAGTCACCGAAAACGGGCGGATCGATCAGCGCATGGCCGATGACGAGTATTCACTCGACGACGAACCCTATCACACCTTGATGGTCGAGCGGCAGGTGGTGCATCTGCCGGATTTGACAGAGCAGACCGGGGTGCGGCCGCTGGGTTTGCCGGCCGAGACGCGCTCGCTGCTGGCGGCGCCGCTTTGCAGCGGTGCCACTAACTTTGGCGTCATCAGCGTGTACAGTCTGCGCTCGCACACCTTTGCCGCCGAGGACGAACGCCTGCTGACCATGCTGGGCGACGAAGCGGCGATTGCCATTCACAACGCGCGGCTGTACGCGTCGGAGCATACGCAGCGACAACTGGCCGAAGCGCTGCGCGATACCGCCGCCACGTTGACGGGTACGCTCGATCTGGACGAGGTGCTCGATCGGATTCTGGACAATGCCGGGCGCGTGATGCCCCACGATTCGGCGACGATTTTGCTGGCCGAGGCCGGTGTGGCGCGGGCCGCCCGCAGCCGCGGCTACACCGATCCCGCCATTGTCGAGCGCATCATGGCCCGCCGCTACTCGATCCCCGATACACCGTATCTGCGGCAGATGGCCGAGGAACTGCACCCGCTGCTGATTAGCAATACGCAGGCCTTTGAGGGTTGGGCCGAGTTGCCCCAGGCGGCCGAGGTCAAATCGTTTGTCGGCGCGCAGATCCGGTTTAAGCGCAAATTGCTGGGCTTTGTGTGTCTTGAAAGCCACACACCCGATTTCTTTCAGCCGGAGTTTGCCGATCGGCTGCAGATATTTGCCAATCAGGCCGCCGTGGCCATCGAAAATGCGCGGTTGTATCAACTGGAGCAAGAGCAGTTCCAGCAGTGGCAGCAATCGCAATCGACAGTGGCGCAGGCCGAAAAAATGAGCGCGCTGGGCCGGCTGGCGGCCACGCTGGCGCAAGAGATCAATCGGCCGCTGCAGACGATTCAGCAACACCTTGAGTCCGTTACCGAGGGCGTCAGCGACGGCGCGCAGCCGGTTACCGATAGTCTGGAAGCCGTCCGCCGCGAGGTGGAACGACTCGATCAGACCACGCGCAACGTGCTGGACTTTGCCCAACCCGGGTCGGAAGCCATGCAGCCTGTCCACATCGACGACGCGCTGCACCGGACGAGCGCGTTGGTCGCCAAAGCGCTGAAGCACCGGCAAATACAGTTCACCACCGACCTGCAACCGACGCCGTTGATCGAGCTGGCCACCGATCAACTGACGCACGCCATCGTCAACATTCTGCTCAACGCCATCGAAGCGGCGGGCGAACGCGGGCAGATTCACCTGGTCACGCGCGCCGAAGCCGATCAGGTGATGGTGATGATCATCAACGACGGGCCGGCCATCAAGCCGGACGTGCTGCCGCATGTGGGGGAGCCGTTCTTTACTACGAAGTCCGGTCATTCCGGGCTGGGGCTGGCGGTCAGCCATCAGGTGATACAGCGGCATGGCGGCACACTGGTCGTCGAGAATCTGACCAACGATCGGGGGGTGGTGGCGACGATCAGACTGCCTTGCGCAAAAACGTAGTCGGCTTATAATAGCGGCGTCGTTCAGTCAACATCGTCAGTTAAAGATCAATCTCCGGTGCGTCGAACAACGACGCGAGCCGGAGAATTTTTTTGTGGAGGAGACATTCCCGTATGCGACGTCGCAATTTGCTGCAATCATATCGACAAGAGTTTGGCGGCTACAATGCCACCAAATTCAGGCAGGATCTGTTAGCGGGCATTACCGTGGCGGCCGTGGCGCTACCGCTGGCGCTGGCCTTTGGTGTGGCCTCTGGCGCGAGCGCAGCGGCGGGCCTGGTTACCGCCATCATCGCCGGCTTCGTCATCGGCGCGCTGTCGGGCGCACCGTATCAGATCTCCGGGCCGACCGGCGCGATGAGCGCCGTGCTGATCATTTTGGCCCAGAAATACGGGCTGACCGGCATCTGGGTGGCAGGTTTGATGGCCGGGGTGATGCTGTTGATCATTGGCGTGCTGCGGCTGGGCCGCTTCATCGCTTTCATTCCATCGCCAGTGATTACGGGCTTCACGTCCGGCATCGCGCTGATCATCGCGATCGGGCAATTGGATAACCTGTTGGGCGTGAAGACGCCCGGCACGGAATCGGCGGCGCTCAAGTTGATCGGTTATGCGCAGGGCGGGTTTACGCCCGATTGGCACGCGCTGGCGATCGGGGCGGTGGTTGTCGGCATCATGTTGCTATGGCCTAAGAAATGGAGCGCGCGCTTTCCGGCGTCGCTGCTGGGCATCATCGTGGCTACGCTGTTGAACGCAATCGTCAACTGGCCTGTGGCCGTCATCGGCGAGATTCCGCAGACGCTGTTACTGGCCGATCGGTTGTCGCTGGCCGATGTTCCGTGGAATCAGTTATCGGATTTCCTAGCACCCGCCTTTACCATCACGGCGCTGGGCGCAGTCGAAAGTCTGTTGTGCGGCGCGGTCGCCAGCAATATGACAGGCATTCGCCTGCACGCGAATCAAGAGCTGGTGGCGCAGGGTGTGGGTAACATCGTGATTCCATTCTTTGGCGGCGTGCCCGCGACGGCGGCGATCGCGCGATCGAGTGTGGGGATCAAATCGGGCGGGCAGACGCGCCTGACAAGCGTCATCCACTCGATCGCCCTGCTCGCCTCGATGTTCCTGCTCGCGCCGATCATGTCGCGCATTCCGCTGGCCGCGCTGGCGGGGGTGCTGATCGTGACGGCATGGCGCATGAATGAGTGGGAGGCCATTCACTATTTTGCGAAGCATCGTTTGCAGAAGGCGTTGATCACGTTTGGCGTGACGATGCTGGCGACGATTGCGCTCGATCTGACGCAGGCGATCTTGATCGGCGCGTTCCTGTCGGGCGCGCTGTTCCTGAGCCAGATGGCGGACATCGACATCGACGTGCAGGACGTGGATGCGGACAAGTTGCGACAGCGCGGCATCGAGACGAAGGGCCAGTGCCAGCACGTGCGGGTGGCCTATATTACCGGGCCGTTGTTCTTTGCGGCTACGGGCAACTTCAATGAAGCGTTTGCGACACTGGGCGATACGCACGCGTTGATCCTGTCAGCGCGCGGGATGCCGCGCATTGATACATCCGGCCTGCAGGCGCTGACACGGCTGGTGGAGCGCATCCACGCCCAGGGCGGAACGTTAATGCTGGCGGGCACCCCTCCGGCCGTGCGCCACACGCTGGAGCAGGGTGGGTTGATTAACCTGATCGGCGAGGAGAATTTATTCTGGAGTTCCGATCAGGCCATCGTAGCCGCCGAGCAGCGTGATTGCGCGCACTGCGAACCTCACCCCGCGTAGGGCAAGTTGGCAACTTGCCCTACGGCACACGGTTTTACAGACAGTTTACAAGTCGCACATCTGCCCGCAACGCGCCACCGCGATAATACCCTCAAGACGGAAGGAAGAAACACAACTCTGGAGGGTACAAGCATGAAGACGAAAGTGTTGATGAGCCTGGTGGTAGTGGCGATGTTGTTGGCAAGTGTCGGAGTCGCGGCGGCAGCGCCTATGGCGGCGCCGGCGCAGATCGATCGACCCAATATGGTCGTCGGGCAGGTGAAGTCGATCAGCGGCGCCACATTGACGATCGCGCGCGGGCAAGGGCCGGAACTGCAAGTGGTGACGGACGCGCAGACCAGGTTTCTGGCGAAAGATAACGCCAATCTGACGCTGTCCGATATTCAGGTGGGCGATTCGATCACGGCGCGCGGCCAGTGGCAAAACGGCCAGCTGTTGGCGCGGCAAGTGCTGCTGATGCCCGATCGCGCGGGCGGCATGGTGACGGCGATCAACGGCACGACGCTGGCGATCACCAAACTCGACGGCAGCGCGCTGAGTGTGGCGACCACCTCGACCACGAAGTTCCAAACGAAGGACAATCCCAACGCGCAGTTCTCCGACATCAAAGTGGGCGACATGATCGAAGCGGTGGGCACACTGAACGGCAGCACGTTGACGGCGATCCGTGTGAACTTCCGCACCCCGATCGAGAAAACCGGGCCATTCGCGCCGGGCAAGATCAGCGCCGTTAATAGCGACTCGCTGACGCTGAACATCGGCTTCGGGCGCGAGTTGACGGTGAATGTTTCCAGCAGCACTTTCATCGTGAAGCGCGACGGTCAGGGCGGGCAAGTGATCCAACTGTCGGATTTGACCGTGGGCGAGAATGTGCTGGTGATTGGCGTGCGCAGCAGCGACGGCAGTTCGATGGACGCGAAGACCATCATCGCGGGCAAGCAAGGCCCACTGGGTAACGCGCCGCAGGGTGGGCAGCCCAGGGCGGGAGATGCGCCGGTTGGTCCGCAAGGCTAATCGACCTGAAATCACAGGGTCTGCAGAACGAGGTCAGCGAACGGCTGGCCTCGTTTTGTTTGCGGATGACAGCCGTCAGCGGACCGCTTCGCGAACCGGACACGCGGATGATCCCGTCGGTTGACCGCAGGGCGGGTAGGGCTACAATTGCAACTAAACCGAGTGCTGGAGCGTCTTATAGGTATGTGGTCAATTGGTCGAGTAGTCAATCGGTAGATTGGCAGATTGGTGAAGGGCTGACCGGGGAACACGATCACCCTATCACCTCTTCACCTTGTCAGAGAATTATGAGTCGTCGCAAGAAGATTTTCTTCACCCTGATAGTCCTCTTCGCCATTGGCATAGGCGCGATCTATGCGTGGCTGTTTGTCGATCTGCCGTCGCTGGAGACGCTGTATCAACGCGCCACGACGACCTCGACGAAGATTCTCGATCGCAACGGGCGCACGCTGTACGTGATTTCTGATCCGCATCAGGGGCAGCATTCGCCGGTTAAGCTGAACGACATTCCGCTGTATTGCCGACAGGCCACGATCGCGACCGAGGACGCCAACTACTACTCGCATCCGGGCGTAGACCTCGTCGGGATTCTGCGTGCGGTGCTGATCAATCTTCAGGGCGGCGAGGTGCTATCGGGTGGCAGCACCATCACGCAGCAGTTGGCCAAGAATTTGATGTTGTCCCCGGAAGAAGCCGCGCAACGCACCATCACGCGTAAACTGCGCGAAAGCATCCTGGCGTGGCGCATCACGCAAACATTTTCCAAAGACGACATCCTCGCGCTGTATCTCAACGAGGTGTATTACGGCAACCTCGCCATCGGCATCGAGGCGGCAGCGCAGACTTACTTCGGCAAAGCGGTGGGCGAACTCGATCTGGCCGAGTGTGCGCTCCTCGCTGGGCTGCCGCAATCGGCCGCGCGCTATGATCCCTTGAGCGATCTGCCCGCGTCGAAAGAACGACAAGCCGTCGTGCTCGATCTGATGCTGAAGCAAAATATGATCACGGCAGAGCAGGTTGATTTGGCGAAAGCGGAGAATCTGCAATTCGCGCCTACCTCGTACCCGATCGAAGCCCCGCACTTTGTCGCTTACGTGCGTCAGTGGCTCGAAGATCGTTATGGCCTGGAAGCGATCTACACGCAGGGCTTTGTCGTGACGACGACGCTCGATCTGGATTGGCAGAACACCGCGCAAGCGATCGTACAGCGGCAGTTGGCCGAACTGACGCGCGACAAGCCCAATGAGCCGGGCAAGAACGTCAACAATGCGGCCGTCGTCGCCGTCGATCCGCAATCGGGCGAGATACGCGTGATGCTGGGCAGCCCCGATTACTTCACCGCGAAGATCGATGGCGCAGTGAATGCGGCCATCGCGCATCGGCAGCCGGGATCGAGCATCAAGCCGATCACGTATGCGGCGGCCTTCGATCCGACTGCGCCTGAGCCACTGACACCCGCGTCGATGATCCTCGATGTCCGATCGTCTTTCCCAACGAAAGAGGGCGATCCGTATGTGCCCAAGAATTATGATCAACAATTTCACGGGCCAGTGTCGGCGCGCACGGCGCTGGCGTCGTCGTACAACATCCCGGCCGTGAAGGTCTTGCAGCACATCGGGCTGCCGAGGACGATCGAGTTGGCGCGCAAGATCGGTATTACGACCTTCGGCCAACCCGATCGCTATGGTTTGGCCCTCACGCTCGGCGGCGGCGAAGTGCGCCTGATCGATATGACGATGGCGTTTAGCGTCTTCGCCAACGGCGGCCACAAGATCGATCCGGTGGCCGTGACGGAGATCAGCAACGCGCAGGGCGAGGTGGTCTATCGGAACACGCCGCAGAGCGGCGAGATCGTGCTCGATCCGCGCGTGGCGTATTTGATCACGAGTATCCTGAGCGATAACAAAGCGCGCGCGCCCGCGTTCAGCGAATACAGCGTGTTGCGCCTGACGCGGCCCGCCGCGGCCAAGACCGGCACGACGACGGACTGGCGCGACAACTGGACATTGGGCTACACGCCCGATCTGGTAACAGGCGTGTGGGTGGGCAACGCAGACAATCAACCGATGGAGCACGTTAGCGGCGTGACAGGCGCAGGCCCCATCTGGCACGATTTCATGCAAGCGGCGTTAAAGGGCCAACCCGAACGTGACTTTGCGCGGCCTGCGGGCTTGATCGATGTGGATGTGTGCGCGACCTCGGGTCTGCTGCCGACGGAGTATTGTCCCTTCACGAAGCGCGAAGTCTTCATTGCGGGGACGCAGCCCACGCAGCCCGATAATCTATATCAGCCGATCAAGATCGATGTGGCGACGGGTTTGCCCGCGACGGCGGATACGCCTAAAGACCGCATCGAGACGAAGGTGTATTTGATGCTGCCCGCTGAGGCGCGCGAGTGGGCAAGAGATAATGGGATACCACAATTAACAAGTAACAATGAACAAGTAGCAATGAACAACGCGCAATTAGCGACAAGCAGTCAGGCGGCAGTCAGGATAACGCGGCCGGATAATGGGACAATCTATCGTGTCACACCGCAGACACCAATCGAGACACAGCAGATTCCGGTGCAGGCGATTGTGGCGGATAATGTGCGACTTCAGCGCTTGATGATCTATGTGGACGACCGCTTGATTGGTGAATTTACAGCCAGTCCAGCGCGCGCATGGTGGACGCTGCAACTGGGGACGCACACGATTAAGGCGCAAGCGGTTGACGATCAAGGCCAAGTGACTGATAGCGCGCCGATCAGCATTGTGGTGACACAGTAGCACAGGATAGAGTGCATGTTCATTCCGCCTGGAGCATTAGAAAGTTCTGGACACGAATATCGATCTGAGCAAAGCGTGCCGCGCGCTGACCCGCCCATGCCCAACCAACCGAGCGTATCAACTCGCCGTGAACCGAAAATCTGGCCAGTCAAGCAATTTCAAGCCAAGCCAGAATCTTGGCTCTTGATTATCCTTTATCTGGCTTTTTCAGCACTTATGCTATGGGGTGTCTGCGCGGAACTGCTTAGCAATAATGTACGCGAAATCCGGCAAGGTCTATTTGCGGGACCAATCATCTCAATACTTGCTATTTGGTCCATCAGATCGCTCTATCGCAGAATTGTGTTTCAGCCAACTTGCATCATTCTGGAAACCGATCGGCTCATTTATGATCGTGGTCATGCTCAAAGCCCGAAAATGATCCAATATGAGCAAATATTTCAGGTCGCTATGCCAACGAAAGAAGCGATGTCGTTTATCAGTCGTGAACGGCAAGAAGTTGCCCGCGAGCGAATCAGCGTTAGCTACTATCCCTATGACGAATTCACTGGCGCACCCAACCTCGCACGCTTGAGGACCCTTACACTGCCGGAAACTGATAGTGACTTCAGTTTACGCGACGAACTGAGGCAGCGAGCATATGGTCCCACGCCTAGCCGACAAGCCCGCGCGCGTTCGCTCATTGAAGGGTTGGGACGACTCGCGCTAATATTGTTAGCAATGGTTCTGTACCTCATGTTCGTTGGAATACTTCAAGTGATATTCACCTGACCACGGTTGGGATTCCAAGTCCGAGGTATAATCGCAGTCGCATGAAAAATCTGCTTATCCTGATCCTGCTCGCCGTCGTCGCTTATCTGCTGTACACCAGCGGGACGTTGTCGCGCGCGGTGAAAATCGCGCAAACGGCGGTACCCGCACTGGGAACATTGACGAGCGATGGCGCGACGCCAGAGATTAGCGTGACGGTCTATTCGCCGTATGGCACGGGCCGCACGCCTGCGCCCGCGCAATCAACCGTGATCGCGCCGCAACCGGTCGGGCCGGTGGCGACCGCCCGTCCGATCAACATCGAACCGACGGCATTTATCATCACCCCGCCGCCCCCGACGATCATCATCCCGGCCATTCCGCCGACGCTGGCGGTCGCCACCACGCCTACGCCCTCATCGTTATTTGTCATCACGGTCGATTCGCCACGTGAGGGCGAGACTGTGCGCGCGACGCCGTTGACAGTGCGCGGTCAGACGACGCCCGGCGCAGTCGTCAGCGCCAACGACGCCGTCGCCATCGCCGACGCGCAGGGCCGCTTCGCGCTGACGGTGCCGCTGGACCCCGGCCCGAACGTGCTGGAAATCATCGCCAGCAAAACGACGGGCGAGCAAGTCTTTGCCATCCTCACGGTACTCTACCAGCCGTAATACGTACTGCGTGGTGCGTGGTGCGTGATTTTCCCCGTCGTGGCTCATTGTTAATTGTTCATTGAAATTGACTGTAGTGCTATCGACCTGCTTACAAAGGTGTTGTAAGATCACAGTGATTCCCTGCATAGGAGGCAGATCATGAAACTGATCAAATTGATCGTCGCAGTAGGTATCGTGTTTGCGTTGGGTGGCGTGTTTGGTATCAGTATCGGGAATAGCAGTGGACTGCAGACCCTGGTGCCGCAGCTGGCCGCGCTGGCGCAGCCGGCGCAATCGGACGCGGAAAAATCGATTGAGGCCGCGCCGGTGGCGGCGCCCGAATCGGCACCCGTTCAAGTGGGCGTCGTCGGCGTGCTGCAAGCGGTCGGCAGTCAGAGTCTCAGCGTGGAGACGAACGACGGCATGCAGCTGTTGACCATCGACGGCACCGCCGGGGCCGAACAGGGCTTATCGGCCATCGATCAGCTCAAGGTGGGCGATAAGGTGGCGGTGTGGGCGCAGAAGGTCAACGGCCAGGTCGTCGCGTCGAAGATCGTGGTGGTGCCGCAGAAGCCGGAGCGGACGCACTACGTCGGCCTGATCGTCACTGCGAGCGCCGACAGGCTGGACGTAGTCGGTCAGCAGGGCGAGACGACTTCGTTCCGACTGGACGACACGGTTCAACGTCTGCCGGATGCCGCCTACACGCCGCAGGTGGGCGATACGGTGACGGTGGTGGCGAAGCCTGATCCGCTCGGCGAGGGGTGGCTGGCGGTGGCGGTGGTGAAACAGTAATGCATAGTTCATAATGCGTAATGCATAATTGGTGATTGGCTGCGCCCTGCGTTACATTCAGGTTGACGCGGCCATTATGAATTAAGCACTATGCATTATGATTTGATTAACTGGTAGCCGCGCCCGCGCAGGGTGACGACGATCTGCGGGTCATCGGGGTTGATTTCGATCTTCTGGCGCAGCCGCTTGACCAGGCTTTCGATCTGGTAGTCAAAGACTTCGCCGTCGTAGTCCGGCCACACGGCGGCGGCGATGTCGCGCTTGCTGCAAATGTGCTCCGCGTGATCGTACAGGTAGGTCAGCAACGCGAACTCTTTGGCTGACAGGTCAATGGCTTTACGGTTGACGTACACCCAGTTGGGCGGCTCGAGCAACAACTTCGGCCACTTCAGGCCCGTCAACGTCGCCTGTGGATCGTTGTAGACCAGCACCACATCGGCCACGCGGATCTCATCGCCCGCGCGCAGCACGTGGGCCTGCCTCAGCCGCCGGCCATTGACAAACGTGCCATTGGTGCTGCTCAAATCCTCAAGCGTGCAATACGCGCCGTCCCAGGTGAGCTGGCTGTGGCGGCGCGACACCAGTGGATCGGCAATGACGATCTCGCACTGGTCGCTGCGGCCGATCGTCAGTGCATCCTGCGTCACGATAAATTCGCGGCCAGGGTTGGGGCCGGTCTGCACGATCAGGCGCGGCGCGAAGCGCAAGGTGCCGGGTTTGAGCGGTTTGGTGGCCATGGTGAGAAAAGACCTGGTAGCGATCGAACACTGGACTGGCGACCATTGTAGCCTTATCTTGCCGCGAGATCAAATGAGCCTTGAGCCGTTACCGCGTAGTCAGGGGCAAATAAACTGAGGCCAACGCCGTTATGGT